>SZPB01000142.1 GCA_030263535.1 Cytophagia bacterium CHB2 | reverse complement strand
CATGAACATCATGCTGGTTTCGGTGACGGAACGCACGCGCGAGATCGGCATTCGCAAGGCGCTTGGCGCCAAACGCCGGGAGATTCTCGTGCAATTTTTGATCGAAGCCATCGTGCTGTGCGAGATCGGCGGCGTGATTGGCATTTTTTTCGGTATTGGCGTGGCGCAAATATTCAAAGCCGCCTTCGATTTGTCGGTGATCGTGCCGATTGGCTCGATTATCCTGGCGCTGGTTTTTTGCTCCCTGGTCGGACTTTTTTTTGGAATTTATCCGGCAGCCAAAGCCTCGCGGCTGGATCCCATCGAAGCGTTGCGCTATGAATAAGAACAGCAACCCGATGAGATTTTGAGGCAAATGTTCGCCGGTGTGAAGCAGGCGTTTCCGCCTGCGAATTTCAACCCACAGATTCATTGCTGAATACTGTGGGCTTTTTTTTTGTTGGCGGGAATGTGGGGAAGCTCCGGTTCCGCGGCGATCTTATTTGCCGCCCATCAAACGTTCGCGATAGCGCCGGCTGACCGGAAGTTCCACGCCATTCTTGAGCCGGGCAAGATAATCACCATGCGACTCCGGCAGCAGCTCTTTGATAAAATCGACATTCACCAGATACGAACGATGGATTCGGACAAACTTCGAGGGATCAAGGCGCG
Organism: Cytophagia bacterium CHB2; assembly: GCA_030263535.1. Taxonomy (NCBI): domain Bacteria; kingdom Pseudomonadati; phylum Bacteroidota; class Cytophagia; species Cytophagia bacterium CHB2. The sequence goes on along the minus strand of SZPB01000142.1, from coordinate 14,067 downwards.
CTTCCAGACCGGTCATGGTTTCGCGCATCATATATGCGCCTTTTTCGGTGTGCAGATTGACGTATTTTTCTTCCGCCGAGAGATATAGAATCTCGCTGGTTTTAATGAAAAAGAAACGCGAGCCAGCGTTGACCATGAGGCGTTGTAGAAATGTCTTTTCTGCGCCGATTTCAGCCAGCAGGCGCTGCAACAACGCAGTATTCTCCGGTTTTGCTTGTGTCAACGTTACTGCGCGTTGAAAAGACTTTTTGAAACGCGTCTGATCGAAAGGCTTGAGCAAATAATCGATCGCCTGTACCTCAAACGCGGCGAGCGCGTATTGATCATAAGCCGTCACAAAAATGACCGCCGGCATGTTTTCCACGCCAACGGCTTCGATCATTTCAAAACCGTTCATCCCCGGCATCTGGATATCCAAAAAGACCAGATCGGGTTGGTCTGCTGAAATGAGGCGCGCGGCTTCCACCCCGTTGGCGGCTTCAAGAATCAGCGCGACCTCTTTTTCTTTCTCCAAAAAAGCGCGCAGCTTTTTGCGCGCCGGCTGTTCGTCATCGACGATCAGAATTTTCATGCCTGCCATTCGCTGTCGCCTCATCTAAAATACCGGTTGCCAGCCGGAACGGAAATGCCGCGACGATCTGCAACCCGCCGCCGGTAATATTCTCCCAATAAAATCGATGGGCATTCCCATAGAGCTTTTCGAGCCGTTCCGCGGTGTTGGACAAGCCTACGCCGTTTTTAAGAACCTGTTCCGCTTCCGCAGAAATGCCGGGGCCATTATCTTTGACCGAGAGTATCATATCATCGCCGGCCCGTTGCGACGTAATTTCGATTTCCACGCGATGCAATGTTTCCAAGCTGTGCCGGATCGAATTTTCCACCAGCGGCTGCAAAATAAACGCCGGTACGAGCGCATCTTGCGTACCGGCGGCGATGTCGAGTTAGATGCGGAGTTGGTCTGCGAAACGCGCGCTCATAATATCGAGATAACCGTGCAGCAGCTCCAGTTCCTTTGCGAGAGAATGTTCGTCGCGATTCTCAAGCTTTAAGGTCATCCGCAGCATGTCGCTGAGGTTGGCGAGCATTTTATCCGCCGCCGCGACATCGTCATACATTGTCGACGAAATCAAGTTCAGGGTATTAAAAAGAAAATGGGGATTGAGCTGCATTTGCAGCGTTTGTAAACGCGCTTTCGTGAGTTGTTGTTCGAGTTCGACGGCTTTGAGTTTTTGGCGTTGATGCTCACGCATCATGCCGACGAGAAAAACGATGCCGTAGATGATCCAAAATGTGAAAAATTGATGGTTGTACTCCATTAAAAAGCGAAGGCCAATGCGGCCATAGTCGTAATCCGTCTGCAGCGCCAGCGCGTAAATCACTTTCCGGCTGAGAAACATCAGCATGGTATGGCAAACACCGAACGCGACACTGGCGAGCAAATACAGCGGCAGGCGCGTGCGCCAATTGTCCCGCTGCAAGGGCAATTTTTTAAAAAAGTAAAACAGCAGCGGCAGCAAAGCCATGACCGCATAAGCGCCGGTCATCTCGTTGATGAAATAATGATAAAAATTGGGGTCATCGCCCTCCGCCAGCTCATTGGTGTAAAAACGATTGAAATTCATTACACCAATAAACGTGAAAAACAGGAAGATGACGAGCCAGTTGGGCGCGCCGGATTTGCCCGTCAGCCTTGCCGAAATGAGTCGGAGGATTTTGCCGTTGTCCCTGTTCATTTTTGATAGCGGCTCTTCATGGCGCGCACCTTTTCGGTCAAGAATTCTGCAAACCCATTGCGGGGATTTTTGCATACATAAACCTGCACGCCGTTTTCACGAAAAAAAGGATCCTTGACGGCGCCGGCCAGTGAAATATCGCCAAAGAAATGTTGAATGTCCTCGCCGAGTTCGTCATTGACGTAAATCAATACCGAGGGGTTGGCGCTATCCGGCGCCCAGAGCGCGAATGTTTCATTGAAGCTAACCGGCTCGGGCAGGCCGTAATTTTTGCCATAATATTTTATTGCGCTGGCTTGACCGTAGTTTTCACCATAAATACCGCAGTCTGTTTTTTCAGCGGCGCTTAAACCGTGATACGCCTGAATGACGATTCCAGCCAGCTCGCGCCAGCCCGTCATATCGGCATAATCTTGCGGCAATGCGTGTACGCGGCCATCTTCCCACATAAGCGCGCCTTCCAGACCGAATTTCTTGGAATGTTGCGCATACACTGCCATTTTCTCCAGCGGCAAAACCGGCAGGGCATAGGGAATGGCCGGCAAAAAAAACAGCAGCATGATCACCAACATTGCCGGTTTTAGAATGCGCAGGCGCCGGGCAAAGAGTTTCTCAATGGCAACGCCGCCGGCGGCAAACAGCATGGGGTACGCGCCTAGCGTGTAGTAATGCTTGCCGCTGAGCAATATCAAAATTAGAACGGTAAACAAATAAGTCAAGCCCAATACTTGAAAGCGCCGTCCGTCTTTGAAAAAAAGCAGGTAGATTAGCCCGATCATCCAGATGAGCAGCGCCTGCACATTCATCAAGAATTGCAGGAGAATAAAACTGGAGACGCTGACATTGACCAACTGTGTGCGTTGCAACTCCGCCATGTGATGAATCACCGGCCAGTTGTGCGTGTGCTGCCACATGAGGTTGGGGAGAATTATGAGAAATCCCACTAGCAATCCCAGCACGAAATGCTTTGACCGCAGCAGTTTGCGATCAGGCGTGAGCAGCAACGCCAGCAGGGAGGCCAGCGCAAAGAAAACGATGGCATATTTGTTCAAAAATGCCAGCCCCCAAATCACGCCCAGATGAATCCAGTACTTCGTGTCTTGACTCTTGATCAGCTTGAGCATGAAGTACCCGCTTAACAGCCAGGCGAATTGATCAAAGGACACGGGCATCAGGAAAGTATTGCTGCGCAGAAACGACGGCGACAGGATGAACGCCGCACACGCCAGCACAATCGCCCAGGTTTTACCGCCCAGTTCTTTGACGATCAGAGCGATAACGATCACGGAAATGGCGCCGACCAATGCCGGGAAGAATCCCGTCGCAAAAGACGAGGCGCCGAACAATGCCATCGCGAGTTTGCCGATCATCGGCGTGAGCGGCGGCACGGACACATAGCCCCAGGCGGGATGATCCGCCAGCGCGAGATAAAGATAAACATCGCGATGCAGCTCGTAATTCGAGTTGGTCATGAAATGGATGATGAGCTTGAACAGCGCCAGCGCACTGATGAGAAGCCATACTGGATTGCCGAGTATGCGTTTCAGATTCATTTTTCATCCCTTTGATTGAAACATCCCATAACGTGGTGTGAACTGTTTTTTGCTGAAGTTGAAGTTTGCTTCGCGGCAAGTTGTTTATGACGATGTATTAAAAGTTTATTCCAGTGATTGTGCTGAGTAAAACATACGAAGCCTTTGACATTCGTGCAGCGGTTTTGTCACAAACGGGATTTTTGTGGGCATGAACGGCGATTTTGGCGTTGCCTTTCTGGCTCTTTTGTTTTATGCTGATCATGATTTCGCCGATGCATTTCAATGAAATGCGCCGGCCCTTTGAACACATTGCGAGGAACAATATGCAAAAAATTGTCGAATGTGTCCCGAATTTTTCCGAAGGCCGGGACAAAAGCCTGATCAAGAAAATCACCGATCAAATCGAAGCGGTGCGCGGCGTGCAACTGCTCGACGTTGATCCGGGAGAAAGCACGAATCGCACAGTCGTGACGTTTATCGGCGATCCGGAAGCGGTGCAGGAAGCCGCGTTTCGCGCCGTCCAAACCGCAGCGGAGTTGATTGATATGTCGCAGCATCACGGCGAACACGCGCGCATGGGCGCAACCGATGTCTTGCCGTTTGTGCCGGTGGCACATGTGACAATGGAAGAATGCGCCGAAATGGCGCGCCGCGTCGGCAGGCGCATCGGCGAAGAGCTGGGCATTCCGGTTTATCTTTATGAATCCGCTGCCAGCCGGCCTGAGCGCAGGAATCTCGCCACCGTGCGCGCCGGTGAATACGAGGGGTTGCCGCAAAAGTTGGCGGATCCCAACTGGCAACCGGATTTTGGCCCGGCGCAATTCCACCGCAAAAGCGGCGCGACTGCGGTGGGCGCGCGCGAGTTTTTGATTGCCTACAACATCGATTTGAATACAACCGATCGCCGGTACGCGACCGACATTGCCTATGAATTGCGCGAGCGCGGCCGCTACAAGCGCATCGGCAACATCTCGCCGTTTTATTACAAAGGCGAGCAGGTTTATTTTGGCGCGGACAAATTTCCCTGCGGCAATTGCGAATTCGTGGCGAAATCATTTGAGGAGTTGGCGGCGCATTATAAACAAAATTATGGCGGTGATCTTTATGCACGTTACCAATCACTGGGCATGGACGTCAACAATCTCGTGGGCATGCCGGTTTACGCCGACGGCAAGTTCGCGCACGTGAAGGCAGTGGGCTGGGTGGTGGAAGCTTACCAACGCGCGCAGATTTCCATCAACCTCACCAATTACAAAATCTCGCCACCGCACCTGGTTTTGGAGGAGGCGCGCAAACTCGCTGCGCAACGCGGCATTGTCATCACCGGCTCGGAAATCGTGGGCGTTGTGCCATTTGCCGCGATGCTCGAGGCCGGCAAATTTTATTTGAAGCGCATGCGCAAATCCACCGGCATTCCGGTGCATGACGTGCTGGAGACCGCAGCACAATCCATGGGCGTGCGTGATGTGGCAGAGTTTGACATTGACAAAAAGATCATCGGCATTCCGAAAATGGACGGCCCGCTGGCCAAACAAAAGGTTGTGGATTTCGTTGACGAAGTTTCGCGCGACACACCGGCTCCGGGCGGCGGTTCGATTGCGGCATTGGCCGGCAGTCTGGGCGCAGCGCTGGCCGCAATGGTGGCAAATGTCTCGAACGGCAAGGGCGAGTTTGATGCGAAGTATGAAGATATTTGTGATCTCGCGGAGCAAGCACAACGCGTCAAGGACGATTTATTGCGCGCGGTCGATGAAGATACCGCAGCATTTAACGCTGTGCTTGAAGCCATGCGCCTGCCGAAGGATACGCCGCAGCAACAGCAAGCGCGCGCGACTGCAATGCGTGAAGGTTACAAATCCGCGGCGCGCGTGCCGTTGCGCACGGCCGAGCATTGCCGGGAGGCCTTGCAGCTTTGTTTGCGCGCCGCGCATCTGGGCAACAAAGCCGTGATGAGCGACGCGGGTGTAGGCGCATTGATGGCTTTTGCCGGCTTGCAGGGCGCGATTTACAATGTGCGCATCAATCTGCCTAACACGAAATCACCGGACTTTATCGCGGAAATGAGCGCGACCCTTGATACGCTTTTGCAAGGCGGCAAGGCCATCTGCGAACAAGTGCAACAAGAGGTTGAGAAAAGCTTGAGCTGAGGCCTGTTGTTTCAGAATGAATGTCAAGATGATCTTATGTCGCCATTTGCTTTACCTTTGATCACGTGCGGAGCTATGCCTCTCCCGAGGTTGGCGGCGTATTAACCGGCATTTCGCGCAAACCTTTCTGCGGTGTTTAATTTTTTCATTTCGATTGAATTGATTCTGCCATGTGAAGCCACCCTGTTGAAATCCACACTCCTACCCGCCAATTTCTTGCGCCTGTTCACAAAATTTTGTTGGAAATTTTGTCCAGGCTCGGGTTGCACTGGCTACTCAAGTCACTACCATTTTCTGAATATCCGGCAGAGAACGGAATTCTGTCTCTGCCTCATATACTGATTTTGACGGGAAAGTTTTGCCTTGTCAGCGGGCTGGAGTCGCCTTTGCATGAGACAAAATCACTTATATTTCGAAAGTTAATTTTCATATGATCGAGACGAATTTTCAAAATAATCCCATTGAACCCGGCGCCGTGGCAATTTCGCGTGATCCCTCGAAGCCCGGGCCGCTGAGGCGATTGTGGGCTGATTTGCGCGAAGCGATTGCCGGCTCGGAACAGGATTTCACCGAAGGCCATCTCGGCCGCGCCATTTTGCTGCTTTCGGTTCCGATGGTGCTTGAGATGGTGATGGAATCGGTTTTTGCGGTGGTTGACGTTTTCTTTGTTGCGCGTTTGGGCGCGGATGCCGTGGCCACTGTTGGCCTCACCGAGTCTGTCATTACTCTCGTGTATTCCATCGCGATTGGCTTGAGCATGGCCATCACGGCCATGGTGGCGCGCCGCATCGGCGAGAAGGATTCCGCCGGCGCCACGGTGGCGGCCGTGCAAGCCCTGGCGCTCGGCGTGTTGGCTTCCTTGCCGATTGCGGTCATTGGAATTTTCTTGGCACCGGACATCCTGCGGCTGATGGGCGCTTCACCGGGCATTGTTGCCAACGGCTCGGGTTACATGGCTGTCATGTTGGGCGGAAATATAACGATCATGTTGATCTTCTTGATCAACGCCATCTTCCGCGGGGCCGGGGATGCTGCCATTGCCATGCGATCACTTTGGCTTGCCAACCTCATCAACTGTGTACTCGATCCGTGCTTCATCTTCGGCTGGGGGCCGTTTCCGGAAATGGGTGTGACCGGCGCAGCCGTTGCAACCAATATTGGCAGAGGCGTCGGCGTGCTTTATCAATTGTATGCCCTGTTTTACGGCAAGAGTCGCATTCAAATTCAGGGCGCGCAGTTCCGCCTGGATTTTGAGGTGATGTGGCGCCTGGTGCGCGTTTCGCTGGGCGGCATTTTTCAATTTCTGGTGGCCACGGCAAGCTGGCTGGGGCTGGTGCGCATCGTCGCGATTTTCGGCAGCGCCGCGCTTGCGGGCTACACGATTGCGCTTCGCATCATTGTGTTTGCGCTTTTGCCCTCGTGGGGCATGAGTAACGCGGCCGCGACATTGGTGGGGCAAAATCTCGGCGCCGATAAACCCGGGCGTGCGGAACGCTCCGTTTGGTTCACCGGCCTTTGCAATGTGATTTTTCTCGGCTTGGTTACGATTGTTTTTGTCGTCTTCGCCGAACCGTTGGTGTATCTCTTTACCCGAGATTCGGAGGTGGTGCCGTTTGCAGTGGACTGCCTCCGCTATGTCAGTTACGGCTACATCTTTTATGCATTCGGCATGGTGATGGTGCAAGCCTTCAACGGCGCCGGCGATACCGTGACCCCGACGATCATCAATCTGTGCTGTTACTGGTTGTTTCAAATACCGTTGGCCTACGGCCTGGCTCTGCCGTTCGATTTTGGCGCGCGCGGCGTGTTTGCGGCGATCACGATTGCAGAGTCAACCCTGGCCGTCGTGGCTGTGCTGGTTTTTCGGCGGGGAAAATGGAAAGAACGGAAGATTTGAGCCGGATGAACGGCGGGGATGGAACAGAAAAGATTCCGCAGAACGCGCAGGTGGGGCTTCAAAAGGCGTGTGCGCAAAAGCAAGTGTGTGGCACTCCTCTAATAAAAAACAGGATTGGAGGCCACACCTCTGCTGCTCGTGGTTGAATCCCAATGCGTTGGTGAAAATCAGGTTCAGGCCGGGGACGCACTTTTTGCTTTTTCCGGCTCACGGAAAGCGAATTTTTCGCTGTTCTTATTTTTCACGTAATCCGTGATATAAAATCCGCTGCCTTTGAAGCTGAGCCCCACTTCCGGCGTGAATTGCTTTTGCAGCGGTCCGCCGCACGCAGGGCATTCGGTCAAAACCGGATCGGAAAATTTCTGCAAGGCTTCGTGCGGGTTGTCACAAGCGAGGCAACGATACACATAAATCGGCATAACGATCTCCTAAGCCGGACGAGCCGGAACCAAAGAAAAGTCTCACGCCGCAAAGGTTCCGCAAAGAAAAACTTTGCGGAACCTTTGCACCTTCGCGTCTTTGCATGAAATGTTTTTGCTTCTAAAGCAAAGATTTCACTTTTAATGGCCTAAAATGAAGCAACCGCCCTCCGGTAACAGAGAGCGGTTGATCGTCTTACTGAGCTGTTGATGATTAGCTGATCTTGATCGGGATTTCCTTGGGACGCGCTTCTTCCGATTTGGGCAGGCGCAGACCCAGGATACCGTCTTTGAACTTGGCCTCGATTTTGTTCACGTCGATCTGGGTCGGCAAGCGGAAGGAACGCTCGAACATGCCAAAGCTTCTTTCGACGCGATGATAGTTCCTGTTCTTGTCCTCTTTTTCTTGCTTCTTCTCTCCGCGAATCGTGACCACGCCGCCCTCATAGCTGATCTTGACATCATCTTTGTTGAGGCCGGGCAGCTCCGCCGTCACTTGATATTCGTCTGCCGTTTCGGTAATGTCGACTACCGGGTTCCAGTCGCCGCGCCCCAGCGAGGTTTCATATGAATCACGATCAAACATAGTGCCGAACAGGCGATTCATATCCGCTTGCATGTTCAGCATGTCGCGAACCGGACTCCAACGTACGATTGACATGATTGAACACCTCCTCGAAAATTCAGTTGCTTTGAACGGTCGTTTATGTTAATTCCTACGCAACCTCATTTGGGGTTGCGCTCATAATTTTTGCAACCGCTATGCCAGAGTTGTTCTGCTTTTGGCAGCATTAATTTTTATAGAAAAGCATGGGGATAGAATTTTCACCAGATAAAGCCGTCTGAAATTTTTTCTTGCGTGTTTGTCAATTTGAAAGCCTGAAAAAAGTCATTGTGTCAGACGGTTGGGCCTCAGTGTGACAAAACTCATTTCGTATCAGAATGCTCATGGGACGGCAATAATTGCGACACAAGGCCATTGCAAAATTTTCAGGCCAAGTCTCGTCTGCTGACATAGGGTTGTCACATCGCCGCATTATCATAAAAACATCAATTTAAGAGAATGTGAAAATGTCATCATCTCGTAAACTGAGCCATGTAAACACGCGCGGCCAAGCTGCTATGGTCGATGTTGGAGAAAAAGAAGTAACGCGGCGTGAAGCGATTGCGCGCGCGCAAATCAGCATGCAACCGGAAACCATCGATTTGCTTGTTCGTAAAGCATTGCCCAAAGGCGACGCCCTGGAGATCGCGCGCTATGCCGGCATCATGGCCGCAAAGAAATCCGGTGAATTGATTCCGCTATGCCATCCGCTCGTCCTGGATTATGTCGATGTACACATCACCGTCGGCAGTGATCGCCTCGAGGTAGAAGCGACGGCGCGCTGCACCGGTAAAACCGGCGTTGAGATGGAAGCCTTAACCGCTGCCAGCATTGCGGCGTTAACGCTTTATGACATGTGCAAAGCAGTGGATAAAGCCATGGTCATCGGTGAAATTCGTCTGGTGAAGAAAAGCGGCGGCAGAAGCGGAGAATATCTCCGTCCGGGAGAAACTTTTTGAAGCTTTGGAATCAAGTATGCCGGCAAATACCTGACGGACAAATCGCTTGTTACAAGACGATAGGCGCATTATATTCTTTGCGACAGCATTGTAATAAATGACAATGTCGTGAAGTTTTGCATTTCTGATTTCAGTTTTCTTTGTCATCAACTTTGAGAACGTTTAATGGCAGAATCGAATCCTCATGATTTATCGCGCTTGCGTATTGATCGCAGCCGCGAAGCAGAAGCGAACCCCTCCGGTTCCAAGCGCAACACGGCGGTTTTTTGGGGTATAGCAGGGCTTGCCGCGGTTGCGGCGCTGTTTTTTTTCTTTCGCAATGGCTTTAGCTCGGCGGTCGAAATTCAAACGTACAATGTCGTTACAGTTTCACCGGCGCAACAAAATGCGGTATTGACAGCGAGCGGTTATGTCGTAGCGCAACGCCAGGCCGCGGTTGCCTCGAAAGGCACCGGCCGTCTGGTCTATCTGGGCGTGGAAGAAGGCGACCAGGTTAAGGAGGGCCAGATCATCGCGCAGCTTGAGCACAGCGACCTCGATGCGGCGTTGGCTGAAACCAAAGCCAGTCTCAATCAGGCGTTGGCAAATGTGGAGGAGGCGAAAGCCGAACGAGCCGATGCGGCCGCAAATTTCGAACGCTATGAAAAATTGCTAACGGATCAGCTCGTTGCGCGCTCGGCATTCGATGCCGCAGAAGCGCGATTCAAGCGCGCGGAAGCATCCGTCGGCGCGAGCGAAGCAGCAGTGCAAGTTGCAAGAACGCGCGTGCGCGCCGCAGAAGTGGCGTTGGAGTACACCAACATTCGCGCGCCGTTTGATGGCACCGTGCTCACCAAGAATGCCGATGTCGGTGAAATCGTTGCGCCGTTCGGGGCTTCCACCACTGCGCGTGCGGCCGTGGTTTCGATTGCCGATATGTCTTCGCTTGAAGTGGAAGCGGATGTTTCGGAATCCAACATCCAGCGCATTAAACCCGGACAATCGTGCGAAATCGTGCTCGATGCCTATCAAGACACGCGTTATCCCGGGCTGGTTGGGAAAATCGTGCCGACTGCCGATAGGGCCAAAGCCACCGTACTTACCAAAATTAAATTTGTCGAGCGCGATGAGCGCGTGTTGCCGGAAATGAGCGCAAAAGTGACATTTCTCTCGCAACCGCTGGCGGAAAGTGAAATGAGCGGCGCGAAAAAAATCGTCATTCCGCCGGCGACAGTTGTGGCGCGCGGTGATCAAAAAGTCGTTTTCGTCGTGCGCGACGACAGTGTTACTGAAACGCCCGTGGAGATTGCCGGAACCATCGGCAGCCAGCTCGAGGTACGCAGTGGCTTGACGGAAGGCCAGCAAATTGTATTGAATCCGCCGGCCGATATGAAAAGTGGAATGAAGGTGAAGTTGGCGGAGAAATAAGAAAGCGGCTTAATCAAAAAGAGTGAGGGTTCATGCAGGAGATTACTACCTCCATCAAGCAAGGGGATTGCCTGGATATATTGCAAGAGTATCCCGACAATTTTTTGATCTGATTGTTACCTCACCGCCATATGCCGATAGCCGGGAAAGATGGGCAAATTTTGCCGCTCCGTTTTGAACGATGAAGACCATTTGGCAAAGCCGAAGTTCTCGGAATATAATTGGAAAGCAAGATAATCGTGGCGAGATTCGAAAGATTCATTGTTTTCATATCATAAACACGACCGTTACTGGGTAATGCTATGAGCTACGAAAGCAAAATGTTGGAAGCTTTCAATATGCCAACTCGAAAAGATGTTGAGCGAGCATTGCTGATATCTTTATTCAAACATAGAGGAATGATCAAGGAGTTCAGCTCGGGTGAGGAGATTGTCGATGAAATCGCCAATAATTTTGGATTGACCGAAGCACAAAGATCAGCTTATCTCGAAACTGTATACAAAAAGGAAAACAGAACAAAAAGGGTTTCTCTCTGGCATAGACTACTATTTCGAGCTGCAGATTCATTGGCAAAAGAAAAGTTAGTTTCGCGTCCGACTCAAACAATGCTGCTCACAAACAAACGAGAATGGATGCTTACAGAAGATGGTTACGACCGAGTGCTGAAATTGCTGAACATTCCTTTGGCTAGGAAGGAGCTATATCCGATCAAATCCTATGAAGTTCAGAAAATAGTAAACCAAATTAGAGTGCAGTCAAGGCCAGAAGATTATGATCCTCAGGAATCAACTGGAAGAACAGTAACGGTTACCCAGGAAACACGCCTCCGGAGCCGGGCTTTTCGACACACAATAATTGAAGCTTACGGTTTTCGCTGTGCAGTCTGTGGAATGAAAATGTGTTCTCCGGATGCTTTGATATGGGAGGTTGAGGCCGCTCACATTGTTCCACGCCGTTCAAAGGTAAAAGATGAAATTTTGAATGGTTTGGCACTGTGTCGATTACACCATTGGGCGTTTGACGTGGGATGGTTTACGTTGAATGAAAGGTTTCAAGTTCTTGCTTCGCAACGGATTCAAGACCTACCTGCGGACTTTGGCAAGTTTTGGGATTACAACTTCATGGTTCAATTGTCAAAACGAGATCGGATGGTTACGTTGCCAAAGGAAAAAACGCTACACCCTCATCCGAATGCCATAAAATGGCACCGTGAGCATATCTTTACCACTTGATTCTGGAGGAAGAGATGAAAAAGAAAGATGACATTATCTACTCATTGAATATCGATGATGTCCAAACGGTTGCAATGGAGGAAATTGGCCGGGAATTGTCTTTAAGTGAAATTAAATCCATCGAGGATTTGATTTGCGATAACATAAACTGGTATGATGCAATCCTCGATGCGATAAACGCCAAAATATCGCAGGTAAATAGCGAAGACGACTGATCTACAGTTGTGCGTACTAGTTTTATCTCTCAACAGGAAAGGATTTATGCCCAACATCGTCGAAGTCAAAAACGTTTCGAAATCGTATCAACGGGACAGTCTAAAAATTCCCGTGCTCGAAAACATCAACCTCAATGTGCCCGAGGGCGAGTTTCTGGCCTTGATGGGGCCTTCCGGCTCGGGCAAGTCAACGTTGCTGAATCTGATCGCCGGCATTGATCGCCCCGACGGCGGAAGAGGCTCGATCATGGTGGCAAATGACGACGTCACCAAGCTGACGGAATCCCAGCTTGCCAACTGGCGCAGCCGCCACGTCGGGTTTATTTTTCAGTTTTACAATCTCATGCCCGTGTTGACGGCGTTTGAAAACGTCGAACTGCCGCTGTTGTTGACGCACCTGTCCAAAAGCGAGCGCCACGAACGGGTGAAAATCGCGCTCAACGTCGTGGGGTTGAGCGACCGCATGCGCCATTATCCCAAGCAACTCTCCGGCGGCCAGCAGCAACGTGTTGCCATCGCGCGCGCCATTGTTGCCGATCCTACCCTCATTGTCGCTGACGAGCCGACCGGGGATCTCGATAAAAATTCTGCCGTCGAAATTCTTTCTCTGCTCGAACGCCTCAACAAAGAATTCAACAAGACCATCATCATGGTCACGCACGATCAGCGCGCCGCCGAAAAAGCGCATACCGTACGCCATCTCGACAAGGGAGAGTTGGTATGAAGGTCTTCAAGCTGATTTTCAAGAATGCCTTGCGCCACAAACTGCGGACGATTTTGACCATGCTCGGCATTGCCGTAGCTTTGCTGGCGTTTGGTTTGATTCGCACGGTGATCAGCGCCTGGTATGCCGGCGTCGATGCTTCGGCGCAGAATCGGCTGGTCACGCGCAGCGCCGTCTCGCTCATTCAACCGCTGCCACTGGCCTATCGCGGGCAGTTGGAGAAAGTGCCGGGCGTGAAATCCGTCGGTTATGCCAACTGGTTCGGCGCGTATTATGGCGATCCCAATAATTTCTTCGCCAACTTCGCAGTCGATAAAGCTTATTTGGATATGTATCCGGAATTCGTCGTGCCGCCTGAGCAAAAGGAAGAATACTTGCGCGAGCGCAACGCCTGCATCGTCGGGAAAAAATTGGCCGAACGCTTTGGCTGGAAATTGGGCCAGACCGTAACCCTTACGGGCACGATTTTCTACGGTGAATGGGATTTCGTCATTCGCGGCATTTATTCCGGCGCGCAGCCCAGCACCGATGAAACCGCTTTTATGTTTCACTGGGATTATTTGAACGAGCGCATTCGCGAGCGCAATCCCGGCCAGGCGGACAATGTCGGTTGGTACATGCTGTTGATCGACAATCAAGCGAATCCCGCTGTGGTTTCTGAGACTGTTGATGCCATGTTCCAAAACAGCTTTGCCGAAACCAAAACCGAAACCGAACGCGCTTTTCAACAAAGCTTCGTTTCGATGTCCGGCGCCATTCTCGCCGCGCTGGAGGCGATTTCCGGCGTGGTCGTGTTCATCGTGTTGCTGGTGCTGGCCAACACCATGGCGATGACGGCGCGCGAGCGCATGTCGGAATATGCCGTGCTCAAAACCCTGGGATTCCGCCCGTTTCATTTAGTCGGGTTGATTGGCGGTGAATCGCTGATGATCGCCATGGGCGGTTTTGCCCTGGGTTTGGCGCTCATGATTTACGTCTGCAATGGATTCGCCACGTTCATCACCTCGAATCTGGGAAATTTTTTTCCGGTTTTCGAATTGAAGAACATCACCATCATTTTGGCTTTGACCTCTGCAATTTTGGTGGGCGTGTTTGCCGCGGTTTTTCCGGCGTGGCGCGCAGTGCGCATGCGCATTGCCGACGGGTTGCATCGTGTGGCATGATCGGCGGCGGGTTTTTTAAAGTTGGAATGAAA
>SZPB01000141.1 GCA_030263535.1 Cytophagia bacterium CHB2 | reverse complement strand
CGTCACGGTGGCGCAGAAAACCATAAACCGAGATCGAATTGTTGTTTTCGGCGTAACCTATGCCAACGTAATTGTTCCCCGAGTACGTGAATGCCACGGCATCGGCCAAGGCTTTGCCATTGTTCAGGCTATCCTTGACAATAACGGCGTCTTCCCAAGAATCGCCGTCATCCTCAGACCGGCGTCCCCAGAGTGTTGAATCCGAAGCGAAAAATGCCCAGAGATCGCCATTTTTTGCGCGGACCAGATTCATTTCCATCACTTGTTGGCCCCAGGCAGCTTTGGGAAAGCCGCTATCCATGGACCAGGAGCCGGAGGCAAAAGACAATCTCGCCAAATTCGCGGTGCTTGGTCCGGGCAGAAGAATGTAAACGCGATTGTTCGGAGCGTCGAGAACGCAATCCGGCCGAACTTTTGAGTTATCGCTGATTAAAAGCGATTGGGTCCAGGTGGTATCCGCCCGTTTGTACAGGTACCAGTTTTTGGAAGGTTTGTCTTGCAACACTGCCCACCAAAAACCGCCGTGATAAAACACTTTGCTTTGATTTTGCGTTTCAAGATTTCTCGTGGTATTGGCAACAAGCCTGCCGATGCGAACGATGTATCCGTGTGACGTCACTTGCGTCGGTTCCACACTTGTGGATACTTTCAAGTTAAAAGTATCGGCGTACGATGGGTTGATAATCGCCGTTGTCGGAATGAACAACGTGACACTATCACTGTTATTGATGGTCACGGAAGCCGGCAATGTGATCGTGATATTGCGCGTCAGGCTGTTGCCGTTTGCGCTGGCATTCACGGTGTTGACCGTTACTCCAGACAAGGCGCCTTCAGTAACTTGTGTCGTCGCCGGAAAGTCTACAAGAAATGTGCTGCTGCCGCTCAGCATGCCGCCGAGAGGGCCGACACGAAAGCCGATGGTATACTGTGAAGCACTATCGGCATCTGCCGGGAAGATTTTCACCGTGGCCGAACTGGCGCTCGAATTTATAACGTGCAACGTGTAGAGCGGTGAAGCAACAGGCGTCGGTTGAGCGCTGGTCCACGCCTCTAATGTATAATCACCCGCCGCCGAAGGATTGATCAAGCCCGCGGTTTTTGCAATCGCAACAAAGAAAGTATCCGATGCCGGAATATCGACGGGCGTGACAATCGTCAGTTCTCGCGTTGCTGCATTCGAGGAGACCGTCGTTGCCGGCGTGCCATTTACCGTGATCGTGGAGGCTGTAATGCCCGCTGGTACAATGGTGTTATTGGGAAAACGCAAATGAATTTCACCAACGCCCGCCAGCATCGCCCCGCTGGCGGAGGTGATTATATCAACAGTGTAGGCCGCATTGGTGTTGGTGGTATCCGGGTCAACCGTCACCTCGCTGATGGTGAGGTTTGCTCCGGGATTGATCGTCAACAGATTAAACCAAAGGTCGTCGGCCGTCGCATTGTCGGATACGGCCATCAAGCCGGTGGTCGAATTCAACAAACCGGCGGGAACGCTGAGCGTGGCGAATTGATCCGCGCCGGAAGCAAAAAGAGTATCCACTGGCGCCGTGAGCAGCGTGCTCTCTTCGCCGATGCGATGCGCCTTGTATTCCACGATCGCTGAGACCGTGTTTCTTCCGATCAGATACAACATTTGATTTTCGCCGTCGATGGCGATTGCCGGCGAGGTCCACAGCGGCCCGTCGCCGATATTGTTGACGCGATAGGCCGTCCAGGCTCCGGCCGTGTTCCTTTTATAAAGAGTGTTTCGGGGATCGGAGGGACTGCCGCCGGAGGTACGCACAAACATATAAACCTGATGGCTGCCATCAACGCTCATGCAAATGTCATTGAGCGCGGTCTCAGCCCCAAAAAACGTGAGCTGGTTGCTTTCATCGCTCCAGAGATTGTCGGCGTCGCCATCGCGATGAATGAGAAAACCATATTGGCTGTTTACGGCGCCTTCCTCGGCATAGCCCACGCCGACGTAATTATCCCCGTTCATCGAAAAGGCAACGGCATCTGCGGTTCCGACTGCAGTATTCAAGCCGCTCTTAATCGTGACGGCGGGACTCCAGGTACTTCCGAAGTTGTCGGAGTACATCGTTTGTAAGTTGTTGCTGCCATCGGTGCGAAAAACCCAAAGTCGGCCATCTTTTCCCTGAACTAGGCAAGCAGGGTTGGGTTTGTTGGGATGAACAAAATACTGCAGGTTGGAGCGTTGTATCTCCTTTACCCAGCCGCTACCGGTATAGCCATAGCGCCGGAATCGCGGTTTGGATTGGTGCGACGCAAATGTGTAGAGTTTGTTATTGACGGTATCAATGACGGCGTCAATGCTGTAGTTCGTCGTTTCTTCTTGCTTGTTCGTCTTGGTCCACGGGATTCCGGTGTATTTCCATAGATACCATTTGGCTTGCGCCTCATGAAAGCCATAAGCCCACCAAATGCCGTCATAGTAAAAAACCTTGCTTTGGTTGGATTTGCGATACTCCCCCGTGGTGGTGGACGCCAAGGGAGCCCCTGTTTGGGCTTGCAAAAAAGAAGTGGCAAGCAAAAGGCCAAAAATAATGTATGCCGCTCCAAACAGTCTCAGCCGTGCCAGTGAATAGTACATGGGTGGTGCCTCCAAAGATGTGGAATCAAGCTGTTTGACAGGCCCTGAAATGAGATTTATCGAGGTGATCGGCCGTGGTTTGTCAACAGGATGATCGATGAGCTCCCGGAAAATGTCGTCGCGGCGGCGCTCAAGAGGATGAAACGAGTGGGCGACAACCCTGATATTAGATGATCGGCGTTTCTCACAGACAATGATGCGATCGTAAATGCTCTTAGTGGCATATGGAATCGGTTGCAACGCATGACATTTCGGAACTTCATGCTCACGTATATAACTACCTCAACCTTGATCGACTGCGGAATCTCCGCAAAATTTTGTAACGCGTGTTTGTGTGGCCTAGCTTGCGCTTGCAATTGCCAGGCATTTTGATTATGTTCTTAAACTTTCATGAACACCGGTATTCGCAGAATACTCTTACTTGCAACAGGAATAAAGCAGCACGCCAAGCATGAATATTGTGAGCGAAAAAACCAGCCAGGTTGTGCCGATGACCGGACTGCGGGTCGCCCCAAACGACACGGCGGGTGTCACGCATGTGGTTATTCATTATCATGAGATTGCGCTCAAAGGCAACAATCGCCGGTTTTTCGAGAAAAAATTGCAGCGTAACATCATGCACGCTACCGCCGGTTTGGGATTGGCAGAGCTTCAGCGTTTTTCCGGCCGTTTAATGGGCGTGTTGGAGCCGCATGCCGACTGGGAAAAGATCGCAGAAGCGCTGCGCCGTGTTTTTGGCATCGCTTATTTTGCGCCCATGATCAAAACCGCACAAAACATTGACGCCATCACGCAAACGGCGCTGAGTTTACTCGCTGCGAGAAACTTTGCAACCTTCAAGGTGGAGACGAAGCGCGCGCAAAAGACTTTTCATTTGACCTCGCCCCAAATCAATGCCTTGCTGGGCGAGCGTATTTGTTCACATTTCAAGGCGAGTGTCGATTTATCTCAACCGGAAGTCACGCTCTGGCTTGAAATCTCTGATGACTATGCCCTGGTTTATTGCGACCGCATTTTGGGCGCCGGCGGGTTGCCGGTGGGCACGGGCGAGCGCGCCGTATGCCTCATTTCCGGAGGCATTGATTCTCCGGTGGCGGCTTATCGTCTCATGAAAAGAGGCGTCAAGCTCGTCTTCGTTCATTTTCACAGCGCGCCGTTTACGAATACCGCGTCGCAACGCCTGGTTGAGCGGCAAGTGCAACTGCTCACGCGCTATCAGTTTCTCTCGTCGCTTTATTTGGTGCCGTTTGCCGATGTGCAGCGGCATATCGTGGCGAACAGCCCGCCGAGTTTGCGGATGGTGTTATACCGCCGCGCCATGTTGCGCATTGCCGAGCGCATTGCTCAAGATTATCACGCGCAGGCGCTCGTGACGGGCGAGAACGTGGCGCAGGTCGCCAGCCAAACACTGGCCAACATCAATGTCATTAATCAAGCCGCCGGCCTGGCAGTCATTCGACCGCTTGCCGGTGACGATAAACAAGAAATCATCACACAAGCGCGGCGCATCGGGACGTTCGACATTTCGGTCGAGCCGTTTGAAGATTGTTGTTCCTTGTTTGCCGCGCGCAATCCCGAAACCCATGCCCACCTGGAGAGCGTTTTGCGGTGCGAGGCGCAATTCGATCTTGAGCCGGAAATCGAAAAGGCCCGACAACAGGCTGTGCTCAAACGTTATCGTTTCAAACATCACGCGTGTGAAGAAGTGGCGGCTGCCGCGGAAAACTGAGGCGCAAACCGTCGCGCAAGCAACCAGCAAACGGAAGAGGAATTCTGAAATTTTATCGCCGTTGCAAAAGACAGGCATCTTGCCGCAACCGTTTGGCGTGCGGCGTGTAGCTTTCTTGCTTGGAATGGCATTCCTTCCACACAATATTCACCAACGGGACCTCCCCCTGTTTCCATATTTTAACGCAAAGTTGAGTGATTGACCTTCATGAAAAATCCTAGCCTGCCGTTCGCAGAAAATGACCCGGCGATTTTTTACGATCGCAAAGAACGCCTTTACTATGATGTGTTGCGCAGTGGCCGCCAAACCAATATTCGCGGTGATTTGTTGCCCCACGATCAAATTATCGGACGGACGGAAGGGTTCTTGCTCCAGTCGCAACGCGCAAAGCCGTTTTGGGTTTTCCGCCCAACGCTGAACGATCATGTTGTTCACATGCGCCGCGGTGCAACCGTGATATACCCAAAAGATCTCGGCCTGATGCTGCAATATGCCGATGTCTATCCCGGTGCCAAAATCGTGGAAGCCGGCCTGGGTTCCGGCTCTCTGGCAACTACCTTGTTGCGCATGGTGGGGCCGGAGGGCAGCGTGACAAGTTACGACGTGCGCCAGGATTTTATTGATCTGGCAAAGCGCAACATGCTGCGCTTTTTGGGTGAAACCCCCAATCATCTCGTGCGCGTTGCCGATATCTACACAACCTTTGAAGATGAGAATGTCGATCGTTTATTGTTGGATGTTCCGGAGCCGTGGCGCGTGATTCCATTGGCTACTCCCAAGCTGCGCGCCGGCGCCATCGTGTGCAGCTATTCTCCCACGATCATTCAGTCGAAATCGTTTGTTGAGGCGTTGCGCGCGGAGCGCAGCTATATGGCCATCCACACGGTTGAATCGTTGGTGCGTTCGTGGAACATCTTGGGCTTGTCCGTGCGGCCGGAACTGCGCATGGTCGGGCACACCGGTTTTTTGACGTTCGCGCGTAAAGCGGAAACGGCCTCGTTTGCGCAGGCGGCGCCGGATGAAATCGAAACGCCTGAGAGTGAAACAACGGATAAAGATGATGAATCGCAGGTATGAGTTGTTTAAGATTTTTTCACTACAAATGCTCGTCCGCTTTCATCATTCTTAGACAGGCTCGAACGATTCATTATGCACGATCACATCGAAAAACTGGTGGATTCGGTTTATTCCAGTAAACTTAAAAATGGCTTGCAGGTACTTCTGCACGAAGATCATACTCTGCCGCATGCGGTGATGCACACGTTTTGGCAAATCGGTGCGCGCAATGAACAGCCGGGCCTGACCGGCCTGGCGCATTTCATCGAACATATGATGTTCAACGGCGGCAAAAAATATGGCCCGCATCAATTCGATGAAATCATGGAGGCGCACGGCGGCGCCAACAATGCGTATACCAATCAAAATATCACAGTTTATCAAAACAGTTTCCCCGCCGAGGCGCTGGCAATAATTTTTGATCTCGAAGCCGATCGCATCGCCTATTTAAATCTCAACAAAGCGGCTTTTGCGGCGGAGCGCAAAGTCATCGCCTCCGAGCGCCGCACGACGGTTGAAAGTGACAATTTCGAGCTAATGTCTGAGATGCTTTGGGCAACGGCGTTTCAATCGCATCCCTATCGCTGGCCTGTCATCGGCTGGCATGAAGATATTCAGCGCTGGAAGCTGAAAGATTTGCAGGAATTCTATCGCCGCCACTACACGCCGAAAAATGCGACCATCGTACTCGTCGGCGATTTTCATGCAGAAGCTGCGATGCGCCTGTGTGAATCTTATTTTGGCGATATTCCATTGCGGGAAGCGCTGCCGCTGGCGCTCGAAACTGAGCCGCCGCAAACTTGTGAACGCCGGGCAAGCGTACAGCGACCGGCGCAATTGCCGGCATTCACATGCGGTTTTCATGTGCCTGCCAGCACGCATCCGGATTACTTTGCCCTGCATCTTTTTGAAATCGTGCTGGCTGCCGGTCAAAGCTCGAGATGCTATCAGCGCTTGGTTGATCGCGAACAAGTCGCGGTTTGGGTGCGCAGCGAATATTCGGCCTCACTCGATCCCAGCTTATTCATCCTCACCGTTCAACTTCGTGAAGAGCGGGGATTGCCGGCGGGGGAGAAGCTGCTTTATCAGGAATTGCAAAAATTAAGTGAAGAACCGATTACGGCAAGCGAGTTGCGCAAGGCAAAAAACATTTGCCAGGCGGCTTTTGTGCGCGGTTTGACCACAATGGCGAGCAAAGCTGAAGCGTTGGGCAGCGCCGCGCTTTATTTCGGAGATTATCGCAAACTGCGCGAGCTAAAACACCATTATGCTGCTGTAACCTCAAACGATATACAACGAGTAGCGCAAAAATATTTTCATTCGCAAAATCGTACCGTCGTTACGTTGCTTCCGGAGCCTGACTGAAAACTTGAGAAACCCCACGATTCGCTTTCCTGATTTTGTTAGACAGACATTACCCAACGGCTTGACGCTGCTGTTATGGGAAGATCATCGGCTGCCTCTGCTGACCTTTGAAATTCTGTTGAAAGCCGGCGCGATATGCGATCCTCCTCAAAAAGAAGGCCTGTCGGCCGTCACCCTGGCGCTGCTGCGCAAAGGCGCGGCGCATCGCACGGCGCTGCAATTCGCGGAAGCATTGGATTTTGTCGGCGGACGTTATAGCGTTGATCCGCTGCTGGAAAACGGCCTGCTCTCGTTTGAAATGATGAGCGTGGATCAAACGCTGGCGCTTGATCTTCTGGCCGATTGTTTGCGCCATCCGACTTTTCCTCAACAAGAATTCAACAAGAAAATCGACCAGGCGATTGCGAGCTGGCGGCAGGCAAAGGATAATCCCGGCAACGTGATTGAGAATTATTTTAACGCATTCTTGTTTGCGGGGCACACCTACGGCCGTTCGGAATTGGGAGATGAAACGTGTCTGGCCAATTTGTCGCGCGCGGAAGTGTGCGGATTTTATGAGCGGTACTACGCTCCCAATCATTTTATTTTTGCGGTAGCCGGAGATTTTTCAACGCCGGAAATGATCGCGCAGATACAAGAACGCTTTGGCGATTGGAACGCCCGCGATGAAATCTTGCCGGAGCCTGCGCCGGCGAATGGCGTGTCACATTCGAGAGTGCTTCTGATCGATAAGCCCGATGAGCAGCAGGTTTATTTTTGTCTCGGCAATATCGGCGTTGCAGTGAATAACCCCGATCATGTTGCGGTTGATGTCGTTGAAACTCTCCTGGGCGGGCGTTTTACCTCCTGGCTCAACACGGCCTTGCGCATTCACGATGGTTTGACTTACGGGGCAACGGCGTATTCGAATCGCCATCGCTTGCCGGGCGCTTTCATTATTGCATCGGATACGCAGGCAAGATCGGTGCAGCGCGCGCTCACGATCTGCCTGGAGCAACTGCGCCGATTGCATGAGGAAGGCATCGATGCGGAGACATTGCAATCCACGAAAAATTTTATTCGGGGACAATATCCCACCACGCTGGAAACGCTTGATCAAATTGCCGGCCTTGCTTGCGATTTGGAATTCTACGGCGCCGGGCCAGAGATGATCAATACTTATCTCGATAAACTCGATGCGCTTACTGTTGCTGAGGTGAACCGGGTGGCGCAAACGTATTTTCCTCATGATAAGCTTGCCTTTGTATTTGCGGGACCCGCAAAAAAATTACGGAAACTGGTCGAAGTATACGGCCCGCTCGAAGAGCTAAAAATGAATTCTCCCGGGTTCTATCGCCACGCATGAAAACCATATCAAAAAATTATTTCGTCTATTTGTTGCGATGCAGTGATGGCACCCTGTATACCGGAACGACAAACGATTTACGTCGCCGCGTGCAACAACATAATGCCGGTAAAGGCGCGCGCTACACCGCGGGACGCCGCCCGGTCGCGTTGGTTTATGTGGAGATTTGTGCCTCACGGAGTGAGGCGCTGCGGCGAGAGGCGGCACTGCGCAAGTTATCTCACCGCCAGAAGCTGAGTTTGTCCGAATCCACCGCCTCTGAGCTCTTGCTGCCCGCCGAGCAATAATTCATTGCAAAATCTGTGCGCGACCGCAGGCAAATGTGCTGATCCCACAACACAACTTCTTCCTTGCCTTGCTGATCTAAAATTTATATCATTGTTCCCACGCATTAGATAGGCTTCTCCTGCGCGCTGATTCTGGTTGCGACTATTTGATGTCGTTAAACATTTCTAAACGGGAGCAACCCTCGCATGCACATTCTCGTGGCAAGTTGGATCGTGAGGATCACCGGCATTTATCTGGCGCTTGGTATTTTGTTCGCCGTTTTATTTGTCTGGCGCGGCGCTGGAAAAATTGATCCGTCGGCCAAACAGGCCACGGCCGGTTTTCGTTTGATGATTTTTCCCGGCGCGGCTGCGCTTTGGCCGCTGCTGTTATGGCGGTGGTTGCGCCGCTCTTCGCATCCGCCGCAAGAACGCAACGCGCATCGCCTTGCTGCAGGCAAGCGCGGCCAGGAGGTGGGCGCATGATTCAACGCCTGCGGCAGCGCCATCGTAATTTTTTCGTTATTCTCGTCGTAATCTTGCCCCTTCTGTTTCTTGCAGCATTAGCAACACGATCTTCAGCGCCGCGCACGCAAGAAATTCCGCCATTCCTGGTGAATGAAACGCCGGCCTTTCCTCGAGTTCTATTCGAAAAAAACAATCTCTGGGCCGGTCACGATATTCTGACGCGTGTTTGCGCCGATCAAATTCCTCCGCAACGGTTGGTGGTGGAATTGCAGCCGCGGCAGATCTTCACCAAGCCGGACATTTTGGTTTATTGGCATGAACCGGCGGCCGCCACAGGAAATCAGTTGCCGGAAAATGCTTATCTGCTGGGCGCGCTTGCCGGAAAACAGTTGCGCCGCTTCGTTTTGCCGGAAGCCGCTCGTCTGGTCGAAGGTAACTTGGTTCTTTATAGTCTCGCCCATCACCAAATCGTGGCAACCACGATGTTGCCGACCTCTTCTCTCATAAGCTCAGGGAGTGTGAAGTGAGCGTAGGCTATCGCGCCGTGTTGTGGAATCGCCAAAAGCGGATTTACGATACGATTGTGCTCACCGGCGTCGTGCTTTATCTCGCCGTTTTTATCGTTGCCGGCTTGCAATGGCATCCTCAAGCCACCATCGAAACCTTGTTGATTCGTGGCCTCGGCACGGCCGCGCTGTTGCTGCTTCACGTGATTTTGTCGATTGGGCCACTGTGCCGCTTGCATCCGCGCTTTTTGCCGTTGCTCTACAATCGCCGCCATCTGGGAGTGGCAATGTTTGTGCTGGCATTGGCGCATGCCGCTTTTTCGGTGATTCAATATCATGCCCTGGGCAATTTGAATCCTTTCGTCAGTTTGTTGGTGGGGAATACGCGCTACACGAGTCTCAGCAATTTTCCATTTGAGATTCTCGGGCTGCTTGCGCTCATCCTACTCTTCTTGATGGCTGCCACCAGTCACGATTTTTGGCTGGCAAATCTCACAGCGCCGGTGTGGAAGGTGCTGCATATGATGGTCTATGTCGCGTATGCTTTGATCGTGATGCATGTCGCGCTGGGCTTATTGCAAGCTGAAACCAATCTCATTCTCACGGGTTTAATGGCGTTCGGCATGATTTGGGTTTTGAGTTTGCATCTAATCGCCGGCCGCAAAGAAGCGAAAGTTGACGCAAAAGAATTTGCGGGGCGCGCCGATGGCTTTGTCGACGTTTGTGAGGTCGCCGACATTCCGGAGAAACGCGCCTTGATCTTCAACATTGCCGGCGAACGCGTGGCGGTGTTCAAATATGACGGCAAAATTTCGGCCGTTTCAAACGTCTGCCAACATCAAAACGGCCCGCTGGGCGAAGGCCGCATCATCGATGGCTGCATCACCTGTCCCTGGCACGGTTATCAATACTTGCCTGATTCCGGAGCTTCGCCGCCGCCCTTTTCCGAAAAAATCCCGACTTTCAATGTCAAGCTGCAAAATGGGCGGGTCTTGGTGCATGCTAAACCCAATCTGCCGGGCGCCTATGTTGAGCCAGCGGCGATTGGGATGAGATGATGCTAAACAACCAAGCATGAATGCAAAATAATACTGCGGGCGCTATCGCAGTTTACTTTGGGGCAATTGACTTTTCAAAGTTAGAATAATCCCGCAGCACGGGACTGAGAGTGTTTCGCCCACTGAAAAGGTTTTTTTCTTTCTGTGGCAGTTCTACTTCTGGGGGCGAAGTTTTCAAACCTGCTGGAAGAGTTTCGATTTTCAGCTTGTCTGAAAATTGGTGTAGTCCCGTTAAAATGAACTCTTTGCAAAAAAACAAAGAATTCACGCAATGACGCGGAGTCGCCAAGTTACGCAAAGAAAAGCTTTGCGAGTTCTTTGCGTCTTCGCGCCTCGTGAGTTCTGTTCTCTTTGGTTCCGGCTCGTACGAATGAGGAGATTCACGTGAGAATTAGCGGTCACTTGCTCAACAGCGAAGGCAAACATCGAGTAACGTTGAAAACTGACAGCAACTCACATACAATAACACGAGTGTAAAATGTCAGCTCCCGATAAAATAAACGAGTTTTATGTTGGTTACCTGCCAAAAGCGCCGAAATATATTGGCCGTTTCACTATCAAAACGACGCTTGCGCTTTTGCTCTTAACGGCATTGGTTGCCGCAGCATTTGTGCGCGGTCAAAATTCATTTTACCCGAGTGTTTTTGAGTTTTTGCAGCCGCGCTCATTTACCGGCGTCATCAGCATGCAGCCGGTTCCCATCTTGCTCGCCATGCGGCCCGGCAAAAGCGGAGAAGCCGCGCATCTCTCGCGCTATTATTTAGTGGCAGAAGGCAAACATGGCGCGCAGGAGGCGTTGCAAGATTGGGAGGGGAAACCGGTAACCCTGCATGGCAAATTGATCTATCGCGATAATCAAACCATGCTCGAACTTGTGTCCGGATCACTCAAGCCCTGGGCTGCTCCGCAAGCGCATGCGTTTATGCCGGCCGATTCCATGCCGGAGTTTGCGCTGGGCACGTTCACGCTCGAAGGCGAAATTGTTGATAGTAAATGTTATCTCGGCGTGATGAATCCCGGCAATCTTAAAACACATCGCGCGTGCGCCGTCCGCTGCCTCAGCGGCGGCATTCCGCCGATTTTTGTGGTGCGCGATCAAAACGGCAATGCCATTCACCTTTTGCTCGTTTCGCCCGACGGCCGAACCGTGAACAATGAGGTGTTGCACATGGTCGCAGAACCGCTGGTGATCAGCGGACAAGTTTTTCAGCAAGGCGATCTGCTGCTGCTCAAAGCCGATCCCAAAACCTATCGTCCCCGTTAGTGTTTTGTCATTCGCATGAGAAAGTTGCGCGCGGTTGTTCGAATCGTTTTGATAAGTTTCGTAACGGCGTCAACGCTACTTTTGCTGCTGTTCGGGCGGGCGGCGCTGATTTTTTCGCCGCCGAAACAAATGTCGTGGCGCCGGCTTTTGTTTCGAGGCTGGGCGCGCGCGCTTGCTGCGATCATGGGAATGAATATCGTTGTGCAAGGCAAACCGCCGCAGCCGCCATTTTTTCTGGTGACCAATCATCTTAGTTATATCGACATTCTGCTGCTTGCAACCCAGGTTGAAGGCGTTTTTGTTTCACGTCATGATGTCAGTGACTGGCCGGTGATCGGTTTTCTCACCCGAGCTGTCGGAACGCTTTTTATCAATCGGGAACAAGCAAAAGACGTGTTGCGCATGAATGGCTTATTTAAAGCCGCCTTGCAAAAGGGCGATGGCATTATTCTGTTTCCGGAAGGGACGAGCACCGCTGGGACAGAGCTACAGCCGTTCAAATCACCGTTGTTGAATGTTGCGGCCGAGATGAATTATCCCGTTTCGTACGCCAGCCTGAGTTATCGTACACTCACCGGCGAAGCGCCGGCGCATCTCTCCGTTTGCTGGTGGGGTGAAATGACATTTGGAGACCACGTGTTTGCTTTACTGCAAATGCCAAAATTTCATGCCACGCTAACCTTCGGCAACGGCGCCGTGCAGGAGTCGGATCGCAAAACCCTCGCAAAAAAACTCCATCGCCTGATCTCAGAACAATTCATTCCCGTCGTGAGCAAACCAGAATTGTCGGCGATGGTCAAATAACTGCTATGCACGCTACCTTGCAACATCAAACCATTTCTACCAATGGCATTAACGAGCACGTTGTTTCTACGGGACCAGAGTCTGGGCGTTTGCTGATTTTTTTGCACGGCTTTCCCGAATTTTGGTACGGCTGGCGCAAGCAAATTGACTTTTTTGCAAATCTCGGTTATCGCGTGTTGGCGCCGGATCAACGCGGCTATAATCTCAGCGACAAACCCAAAGGCCTCTCCGCTTATCATCTTGATGAACTGGCCAAAGACATAGTGGGTTTGATCGACGCTGCCGGTCGCGAGCAGGCGCTTATCGTTGGCCATGATTGGGGCGCGGCTGTGGCCTGGTGGCTGGGCATCAAACACGCCGCGCGCGTGGAAAAGTTGGCAGTCTTGAATGCGCCACATCCCCAAATCATGCGGCAACATCTGTTTCATAATGCGGCGCAACGGCGCAAAAGCTGGTACATGTTTTTCTTTCAATTGCCGCGGCTGCCGGAATGGCGATTCGCAAAAGACAATTGGGCGATCGGTGAGCGTGCGTTAACAAAGACGAGCCGCCCTGGAACATTTGGTGAAGCTGATCTCGCGCAATATCGCGCGGCATGGTCACAACCGGGCGCTGCGACCGGCATGATCAATTGGTATCGCGCGGCTTTACGCCGGCAGCCCAAACTCTCGGGGCATGCGGCTATCCGCGTTCCCACGTTGTTACTTTGGGGCGCGCGTGATCGGTTTCTTGGCCGTGAAATGGCGCAGCCGAGCATCGCGTTATGTGAGCAGGGGAGGTTGGTGATGATTGAGGAGGCAAGCCATTGGGTACAGCATGAGGAAGCCGAAAAAGTCAATGCCTTGTTGTTGGAGTTTTTTGAGCTGGCCGCGCCCTGAGCCTGACTTCGGCATGCTCAGGCGAGCCGTCG
The DNA here is from genome assembly GCA_030263535.1 of Cytophagia bacterium CHB2. NCBI lineage: Bacteria > Pseudomonadati > Bacteroidota > Cytophagia > Cytophagia bacterium CHB2. The sequence continues at coordinate 1,404 of SZPB01000141.1, read as the reverse complement.
AAGGGTGCTGGCTTCGACAAACTCAGTCAGCGATCAAACGAAGCGTTTTATACCGTCAGTATAATTGCAGCAATATTATTTTTCCGGACTAACCTCCTTGTTTCCGAAAGTCAAGATAGGAAAAGGACTCTAAAGATGCAGCTTGGACTTGTGATTGCAGCCCGGGCGCCATTCAAAAATTATGCGCCGGTCACAAGCCGTCAAGCTCGAGTTCGGCAAAAGTTTGGGTTCTAGTATCCCAGGTCCAAAAATGCGCGCCATCCCAAGCTAGAGTATAGCCAGGATAAACAGGATTCTGAAAATCGTTTTGTAACGTTAGGGTTAGTGGATCGAAGCCTCGTACGCGATAATCAAATGCCGAGGCGGCGATTGCGGTCCAAAGCGCGTCTTCAACGACAATGAATCTGTTCAGAACCGGCTCGAGCTTCGCCGAGATAAAAATCGTTTGGCCGCTCACAAGGTCGGCTTTATGCAACTGCTGCAAATATGGCTCGAAGGTTGATGTTGTCACATAAACATAGCGGCTGCCAACTGCGATGCCTTCGAGCCGGGCCTCCCCACTCAAATCCAAACCCAATTCGAGGATGAGATCATTCTCAAAACTCGAAGTACGGAGGTTGAAGCGTTGTAGCAATACAGTCCCGAAGAGCAGGGTAGGGTGCGCCACGATGAAATGTTCGCCGTGAAAAGCGATTTCATGAGGGAAAAAGGCGGTCTCGAAAGTTTTGACCAGGCCGGCGTTGCCGGAGGCCGTATCTATGCGAAACAACTGGTTTTCCAGCATGGCAAACAAATCACCGTCATAAAAACCAAAGCCGGCAACTGTCGTGCTTTGCGCTTCTTCGGGTTTGGGAAGGCGCCGCAGCACTTTGCCGCGCGTGATTGGGCTGATAAAAGTCAGCACGTTGCTCTCACGTCGTGCGCCATTGTGATACTCGGCAACCAGCCGCACGGAGTATTCCTCACCTTCTTGTAAAAACGGTTGTGGAGTATCATAGCCGCTGGGCAGAAAACGCACGCTGCTCGCCGTGTCGAGTGGAACGAAATCGGTATTGCCCGGAGGGCGGTATTCCACCACGTAGCGCAGAATATTGCGCTCGATTTGCTGGTTGGGCGGCTTTTCGATAGTGATGCCGAAGCGTTGGTATCCGCTGCCGATCAAAGTGATGGCCGGCGCCCAACTGGCATCGTCAGTATATTGCGGCGCAATGGGTGTTTTCTCGGTGCAGCCCGCCAACATCGCGAGCAGCGCGAACAGTGCTATGATTCGCATGATCAAAACTCCATTTGTAAGCCCAGAGTCAATCCCAGTCCGGACAAATCTATGATTGCGGGGACGCGGCTGTTTTCATCCGGCAAGGTTTGAAATGTCAGCGGGGAGAGGTAGATCATGTCATTTTGCTG
>SZPB01000140.1 GCA_030263535.1 Cytophagia bacterium CHB2 | reverse complement strand
TGATCGCGCGGCAAAACCGACATTTCAATGTTGAAGGTATCCTGAGCAGAGACAAAATCCGGGGCGATGATCTGCCAATCGACCGGAACACCGTTGGCGAATGGCCGCGGTGTGTTGTCCGCGATGTCATAGCCGCGCGGATAGGGCGGGATGAGTTGCACGCGCCCGGAGTTATCGAATTCCGCCTGGCCGAGATTCGTCACCGTCGCGCGCAGCGTGAACGTCTGGCCGATGGTGAGTTGATTGTTGGCCACGTTCGGCAGCGCGGTTTGCAATTGCAGTAGCGCCGGTGTTTGCACGCGCACGGCGGCGGTGGAATCGAACGCCGCATCAACTTGCGCGCGCGTGGTGGGCGTGAACGCGGCGTCAATTTGCGCCTGGAATTGTTCGAGATCGTCGCCGATGGTGGGCGTGGCCGGCGCGGTCACCGTGAAAACCGCGGTGCCTGTGCCGCCGTTGTCAATCGCCCGGATGGCGCGTTGTTGTTGCGTCGGCAGCGAATTGTTCAGCGCCCTGAGGGTGACCAGCACGCTGTCGAGCCGTTCGAAGCCGATGTTGTTGACATCGACATTGATGGTAAAAGTTTGATTGGTGTTGACCGAACCGATGCCGCCGTCGGGCTGGCTGCTGATGACGGTCTTGACGATGCGCGTGCGCGTCAGCGTGAGTACTTGAATCGTATCCGCGCCGGCAAGCGCAAACGCGCGTTGATCGTTTTCGTCCTTGCCCGTGACATTCGCCGTGATTGCCAAATCGCCGCCGTTGCGACCGACTTGATTCACGCGATACTCCAGGGTGTCAGTCACACCACTGCGCAAAAACAAACCGCCGCCGTTCAAAGCTACGGGATTGTCAATGGTGTAATCAGTTTGCAAAACATTGTTGATGCTGAGATTCAAGTCTCCCGGAACATTAAGCAACACGTTCGCAGCCTCGTTTTCCGCTTGCACGACGACATAAACCGACCAGGGCGCGGTGGAATTGGCCGCGACTTTTTTGGTGGATAATGAGGTTGAAACACTGAGCACGCGTAAATTCGCCGGGCGGTCAATCGCGATCACCGTGGTATCGTCGCGCGCGGTAGCGATCTGCGCCGGCGCTTTCGTATTCGAACCGATCGCTGCCGCAATGCTCGCCGTAAAAACTTCCTGGTTGCTGGCTGCGCCGGCGGCCGTGACCTCGAAAATAGCCAGCCGGTTGTTGTCCTTCAGCGTGATGAATTCGGAGGCAATGCTGGAATTCCCGTTCGTGGTCAAGCGCACGCGCACGCTGTCCAAACCCTCTTCATTTGCGGTCCGCTCTCTCAGCTTGACGCGCACCTGAAACGCTTGTCCGGTGTTGACGCGATTGCGATTGAACACGCGCATAAGCGTGGTGGAATCAATGCGGGCAATCGCCGGCGTTTGCACCGTCACCGAAGCGCCACCGCCGCTTTGCGTATCATCAACAATGATGCTGCCGCTGTTGATCTCCCGCGCCGTGAGCACGCCGCTGATGGTGCTGCCGCCTGTCGAAACCGTGGTGGAATCGATGATAAAATCCATACGGCGCGTTGTTCCGCCCGCCACGACGCTGTCCGCAGTAGCGCCTTCTAAACTGATCGGCCGTTTGATGACATAATCCGGCCGATTGTTAAACGTGATCGTCGGCGGCGCGCTCTTGAAAAGAACCTGGACATCGCTTTGGCCGGAATTCTCCACCACCATGGTGACGCGCCAATCTTGCCCCTGGCTTCTGGTCACCGTGGTTTGCGAAGGATTCAAACTGATCTGCAGGTTAGCCGGGCTTTGCACCACAAAATTACCCTGCGTGCCGTCCGTGCTGGCTTCATAAATCGTGCTGCCAAAATCTTGCGTTCGGACCGTGGCAAAAACCAAAGCCGTTCCCAGCCGCTCTCCGGTTTGCGTGATTTTGAACTCTAGGAAATCGGTGCCGTCCGCCGGCAAGACATTGTTGCCGGAATCGCGGAAACTCGAGGGCGCGTTGATTTGGTAGGTATCCGGCTGGCCGTTGGTTTGAATGGCAAGCGTTGCTTGCGTCAAGCTCATGTTGAGGCCGCTGTTATTGCGCACCTCCAGCGTGATCGTCCAATCTTTTGCCATGCCGCGCGTGACGGTGTTTTGGCTGGGCACAACGCTGACGATTTCCAAATCATCCGCATCTTGCACGATGACTTGTTCCGTTGCAATGGGATCCGGTGTGAAGAGCGCGCCATTTTGCCGGCCGCGAATCGTCAACACGGGATTTTGCGGCCCGGTGAGCGAAGTTGGCACGGTCGTGCGTTGAAATGTGAGTGTCGTGATGCTATTGCCGGCAATTTGGGTGATTTGATTGGCATCCAAAAATGCGGTGTATTTTGTCGCCCCGCCAAATTCAAATTTTGTTTCAGCCGGCGTCAATACAATCGTTGATTGGCCGGTATTCTGCACATTGACGCTGAATTGATAGGAACTGCCCCGGCTCACGGACTTGGGATTCAAGCTGCCCGGCACGACGCTCAGCTCGGCGGCGGTCTGCACGAGCCAGCTATCCGTCACGTCCGCGCCGTCGCTATCGACGATATCGCTTGGCGCGTTGACTGATCCTCCGGCCACGCCATTGATGATGACATTGCCGGGATCCGCTTTGGGCCGGACATCAACGGAAAAAGCAATCGCGACCGTCTGAAAATTTCCCGGAATAGTCGTGGGAACGTTGTTGGAAGTAATGTCCGAAGAATAACCGGTAGTTTGGCTGTTGAATGTCAGGCTGGCGGAGGTCAATTGAATGGGATCGCGACCGACGTTTTGCACAATCATGGTTACCGGTACGCCGCTTTGGCCGGTTGAAACCGTCGTTTGCTCGGCCGTGATGCTCAAGATCCGCAATTGATTCACGCTCACGGCCACACTGCCCGAGGCAGAACCGTTGCTTCCGCCAGTGACATGAATCGTAGCTGTGCCGCCGTTGTTGCGCGCGCGAAACGGAAAGCTGAGCTGGCTGGCCGCGTTGGTGGTCACTTGAAATGAAGGCGAGCCGGGATCAGCATCCAGCGTGTCAATCTTGCCGAGGCGATTATCACTCACCACCACGGTGAAAAGTCTGCCCGGGCCAACCGGATTGCCCTGGCTGTCGACAATCGTTCCGGATTTTATGCGCGCGGGATTTTTCGTGCTGTCTGCCGGCAACTTGCCGGGAGTCGCGGTCAACGTAATCGTTCCAAACGGCTCGCCGGTTTGCACGGTGAACGAATTGGAAACGCCTGAAATGCTGCCGCTTTGCACGGTGAGGGTGGCGTTGCCTGTGCCGGTGGTTTGAAAGGTAATATTTTGCGTGAGCACGCCGTTGACAAAAGAGCCGTTCTGTGGCGTGATCGTGCCGGTACTTGTGGTAATGGCAGCGTTATTGTTCAAACTTGTGGCAAGGTTGCCGGAAGCATCGAACGCGGTCGCGGTCAACAAGAACGGCGTTCCGGCGCGTTGCGGACTGCTGATCGGCGTAATCACAATCTGGCTGGCCGCGCCCGGATTCACGGTGAAGGGATTTGATTCACCGAATTTGCCGTTGCCAGAGGCTCGAATAATCACGCCGGATTGCGCTTTGGTGATCCTGGCATTGTTGAGAGTGGCGGCGCCGTTTGCTAAAGTCGCCGTAGCCGGCAGCAGCGTGGTGGTATTGTCAGTGAGATTGACGCTGTTATTGAAGCCGGTCAGCGTGTTGTTGAACGCATCCTTGGCCGTTATCGTGAGGCTAAAATTCGATCCCGCTGTTGGCGAGGGCGAAGGTGTTGACACGAGAAAGCGATCCAGCGGCCCGGGTACAATGCTAAAATTGGGAGAGGTTCCGCTACTCAGCGCGGCGCCATTGTTCTGCTGTGTTTGCACCGTGAGACTGTACGAGCCGGCGGTTTGATGATTGGTCACGAGAGAAAAAAGCACGCCGGTCGGCGTGTTGATGGGGATCGGATCGCCGGAGCCGTCGCGCGTCAACGTTAAAACCTGCCCGGCTTTCGTGGGCGTCAAAAAACCGCCGTTCATTGCGCCGGGCACACCGCTGGCGCTGGTGACGCCGGTAATATTGAAACCGGCGGGAAATGTGATTTGGATTCTGCCGTCGGCGGGCAGCACGGTTTGCGCGGTAAACAAAACCGTGTAAATGGCGCGGCTGCCGGCGCCGGCGTCGTCAGGCGTGACGCTGCTGATTGTCAAGCCTTGACCGAAAGCAGGCGGCGCAGCGAATAAAAAGAACAGGCTGATGAGCAGGAGAAGCCCGAAACGGGTATAATGGCTCCGCGCTTGCGCGGCGCGATAAAATGGCTGGTTGCAGTGCATAGTTGAAAAAAACCTCGCCGGGGGGTCATTGTTGATAAATTCTGGTCAATCGATTTGCGTTGCATTTCCTCCTCACGTTCCTGATCAAACTAAAAACCACAGCAGGCCGTCGCGTCTCACACCGTTTGCAGAAATTCCGATTAAGCGATTAGCTTTTCAAAGTTAGAATAATCCTGCAGCGTCGGGACTAAACGTGTTTCGCTCGCTGAAATGAAATCCCACGGAAAAGGCTTTTTCTTTCTGTGGCAGTTCTACTTCTGTGGGCGAAGTTTTCAAAGCTGCTCGAAGAGCTTCAATTTTCAGCTTGTCTGAAAATCGGTGTAGATCGTTTGCGATATTATTCCGCGCGATGTGAGGGCTTTTGACGATTCCGCGCATTCATCGCGTCTCATTCTGCGTTCTTGCGTTCATCAAATTGAATGTCCTGCCGCTGCGGCGCGATCAACGCGGCCTGGGCGTTGTGACGCCATTGCACACTGGCGCGCTGCGGCGTGCGTAACTCCGTGGGATTCACAATAACACCCACACTCAACTTGACGGGCGTGCCCGGCGCGATGCTCGGCCCCAGGCCGGTGCGCTTGAGGAATACTTTCCGTTGCGCTACCGTCACGGTGAAGCCGCCTTTCATTTCGTCCGAGCTGGCAATTTTCACGCGACTCAGATCAAAGCCCGGGGGAAACTCCAAAACGAATTCCGCTTCCGGAGAAATCGTTTCTTGCGGCGTGAACGCCAATTCATAAACGGAGGGCTGTGCGGCTTCCGCTTGCAGCGCGCGCAGTTGCAGGCTGGGCGCGGCGGTCTGCGCGCGAGCGACAGAAGAAAAAACGAGAAGCAATCCCCACAAGATCAACATGCGGCGGACTGTTAGGCTGACTTTGCAATTCATAAATCCGCTCCTGAAAGAAAATGTTCGTGATGTCGTGCAAAGAAACAGGGCGATATTACGACTTGGAGACGCGTGCTTCAATTTGGTACAAGCCGGCATTTGTCAAATTGAAATGACATATGAGGCTGTCTGGCGTGCTGCAGCAGGCAAGCGCCTTGCGCCCTATTGTTTTTTGAGCCATTGCGCGTGGTCAGTGATTCTTGCGCGCAACAATCTCACAAAGATTTACAAATATTTGTTTGCAATCAGATGAACAAAAGAATCGCGGAGAGGGAATTAACAAAGTTCATACCAGAAAGGAGCATGGCGTGAATGAAATCGGTGTGAACGAAATGCGGCAGATGCAAGCAGCAAGTCGCAGCGATGTTGCAAAAAAGCAATCGCGGGCATTGTTAGCTTTGTCTGACAACGTGAATGTGCGCAGCACAAATAAAAAAGGCCATGAGATGATGGCCTGGTGAAATCAAAGCAAGTGATGACGACTTCAGTGTTATGCGTTGCAAGTCAAAGCGATGAGTTTGCCCGCAAAAGCAGAACGGCCGCAGAGATAAAAACTCTCCGGTGGGATTTCAGTGGGCGCAACACTTTCAGAAATTTATTCTAATTTTAAAAAGCTAATTCCACATTGGAAGAATAACAAAGGAGAAGGGTAAATCGAATCAGCGGAACATCGCTTTGATGCTGCCCCAGGTTGCGCGCGCGCTCGAAATGGTGGGATTGACGTGGATGGTGTTGGAATAGGTATAGCTTTCGTCGCGATCGATGATCTTGAGACGATAATAGTAAACACGCGTCGTTGTTTTGAATACCGTGTTGTCTTCGTAGGAATAATCTGTCTTGACGGTGGGATTGCCTTTCGCGTCGACCGTTGCGATCTTTTCGAAGGTGCGTTCGTCCAGCCCGCGTTCGACCTCAAAGGCCTTGAGATTGATCTCGGCTTCTGCGGTCCATTTCAGCGTCACTTTGTTGCGCGCCGGTTCTCCGCGAAATTCGGACACGATGGCGCCCGCCCATACCAGGCTTGCACTCAACGCTAGAATAAATCCCGCAGCAAAAAAACGTCTCACCATGACGACTCCAGAATATGCAGACGTGCAGAAAGATAGTGGTTTGCGTGCAAGAGTCAAGTACTTTTTCTTCGTAAGCCCAAGCGGTACCAAAATCTACGCCAAGAAGCCGTTTTGGGAATTTTCTCAAATTATGCAAAATCCTTCCGATTTTTCGGAAAGGATTTGCACCATTGGCCGGCCAGCAAAATTTTATGTGAGAAGCTGTATGAAAGATGCTCATTTCGACCGGGCTGAATTTAACAACTTAGCGCGATAAATTTGAATTTTTTTTCATCAGCTAAGCATAAATTTGCTTTGAGTTTAGTTCATGTCCTCTGGTATAATCTTTGCTAGTATTCTTAGTTCGCGAGCTGTGAACAATTTTATTTTCGTGAACTTATCTCTCCTTCGCGAATCCAAATCTAAGAGGTTTCACATTGTTTCGGAGGATTTTCATATGAAGCATGCGCGTTTACGAAGTGTACTGGTCATATTGACCATGCTTCTGGTTGGCGCCGTCTCACTCTTTGCCGGCACCACCGGAAAAATTGCCGGCAAGGTGATTGACAAGGAAACGGGCTTTCCGTTGCCTTCCGCCACCGTCATCTTGGTCGGCACGACCCTGGGCGCGGCAACCGATCTGAACGGGGATTTTTTCATTCTCAACATTCCGCCAGGTGTTTATGATGTGCGCGCCTCGATTATCGGTTACACCCCGGTTATTGAAAAAGGCGTGCGAGTCTCCGTGGATTTGACCACCAAAGTAGATTTCTCCATGAACTCGGAGACCTTGCAGTTGGGTGATGTTGTCGAAGTGATTGCAGAACGCCCGTTGATTCAAAAAGACGTCACCGCTTCGACCAAGATCACCACGTCTGAGGAAATCAAAGCGCTGCCTGTGGTTACCATTAACGAAGCGATTGCTTTGACGGCGGGCACGCAAGGCAGCGGCAGCAACCTTCACATTCGTGGCGGCCGCGCGGGTGAAGTCGCATTTTTGGTGGATGGCCTCAATATTCAAGACCCTCTCGATCGTTCCCTCGGTTTAACCGTCGGCACCTCCGCAGTCAGTGAATTGCAAATTATCTCCGGCGGGTTCAATGCGGAATATGGCGATGCGCAGTCCGGCGTCATTCAACTCACCACCCAAGAAGGCAAGCGTGAGCGTTATACCGGTCGCATTTCCTATCAAACGGATCACTTTGGCGATAGCGGCATCAGCAATAGCACGCAGGGCTTCGATCGTTATGACGCGACGTTAAGCGGTCCGGAACCGATCACCACGCACATACTGCCCAAGCTCGGCTTGAAAATTCCGGGTTATATGACCCTGTTTGCGCAAGGCGAAAGCATTCTGCGCAATGGTTCGGGTTTTCATGCAGATGCGTTGAAAGAAGCCGGTGAGCCGAAGTTCTATGGCACCAGCAATATTTTGCGCAATGAGCCATTTTACGGCACGTTTTTCGGAATCGGCAACAACCGTGAAGATGTGCGCGCCAATTGGAACGGCAAGCTGGTTTGGCAAATGGCGCCAAACAAGAAATTCACGCTCGGTTGGCGCGGCAATCACGACGACATCAACCCCAGAAGCTTCGTCATGGGGCTTGATCTCGACAAAGCCGTGCGCGATGCGCAGTTGATGGGCATCAATGACGCGCGTGACAATGACGGCGATGGCCGGATTGACGAAGAGATTTTTGACGGCCGCGACGATGACGGCGACGGCGTGATCGACGAAAATGACGCCATCCTCGATAGCCGTTATGATTTCACCTGGTATGTTGACAACGATGGCGACGGCCGCATTGATGAAGAAGCCTCGAACGGCATCGATGATGACGGTGACGGACAGATTGACGAGGATTTGCAGCCCTATCGCTTCAACGGCTATGATGCCTACGTTCGCACCGAGTCGCGCAATAATCAATTGGTCATGAGCTGGACTCACACACTTAACCCCAAGACGTTCTACGAAGTGCGCCTGGGGCGCTTTAGCACACAGCAACGTTCTCTCCCGAAGTATGGCAAAGACGGCGTGTCGCGTTCGAGCTTTAATGAACTGGAAGGCTGGGTGCAGGAATATGTTGAAGCTCAGGCCATTATTGACCGCGCGCGTGCGGCCGGGCAAACGCCTCCCGATATCGAAGATTTGATCGAGCCGTATCGCGGCTTTGGCGACCCCTCCGAACCGTTTGCTGACGCCAACAACAACAATGCCTTTGACGTCGGCGAGAGCTTTACGGATTGGGACGGCGATGGCATGTGGGATCGCAACTTCGGCAATCGTACGAATCCCATCTGGATTTTCACCGGCCAGGCTAATCCCTATCGTGGCCAGCGCTTCAACGGCCGTTATTGGGTGACCGATCGCGCCGGTTTTTCCAAAGAGATATCCAACACCTACTTCTTGAAATTTGACATGACCAGCCAGGTCACGACGCATCATCAGATCAAGGGCGGTTTTGAAGTTAATTACTTCGATCTTGATGTCCTGTCGCGGCAATTGATCAATCCTTATAACGGCTTGGGTTTGTTTGCCAACTCGTTCAATGTCACCCCGAACTGGCAAGCGGCCTACATCCAGGACAAGATGGAATACAGCAGCGCCATTCTCAACTTTGGTCTGCGCGTCGAGCGCTTTGACCAGGGCGAGCAAGTGGCGCAGCAAGATACTTCCAGCCCGTTTATTCCGCGCTACGAGGTGCCCAGCGCCAAGTTCAGCTTTTTGCCGCGCATCGCCTTTTCCTTCCCGGTGACGGCCAGCGACAAATTCTACTTCAACTACGGCCGTTTCTTCCAACGCCCGAGATTGGACTACGTGTTTGACACCGTCAATCAGGCGATTGCCAGCAGCAACTCGATCGTCGGCAACCCCAATCTTGATCCGGAAGAAACGATTGCGTACGAGTTCGGCATCGAGCACCAATTCGGCATGAACACGTTGTTGAATGTGAAAGGTTTTTTTAAGGACATCAACAACTTGCTGCAAATCAATCGCAGATTCGATGACATTGGCAATGCCTTTTATACCTACTTCAATGACTCCTATGGCACGGTCAAGGGTCTTGAGTTTGAATTGCAGCAACGCAGCGGACGTTTCTTCTCCGGCGGCATCACCTATACCTTTCAAGTGGCAAAATCGTCTCATTCCGGCGCGGCTGACACCTATACCAATGAGAACATTTTTGCCGCGCTGCCGGGCGTCGAGTATGCGGCGGATTGGGATCAGCGGCACCGCATCGTCGTAAATGTTGATTATCATTACGGCGATAATCAGGGCCCGCGTCTGGGCAACTTTTTCCCATTGGAAAATTGGAATGTGAACGTGCTGGCGCAGTATGGTTCGGGCACGCCGTACACCCCGCAATCGCTGAATGGCACCGACCAGCTTGAGTTGACGAATACGCTGCGCTATCCCTCTACGTTCGATATTGACGTCAACATGCGCCGCTTTTTCAACTTGACCAAGGGCACGCGCTTTGGCGCGACCTTGCAGGTGCTGAATCTCTTGAATCGCCGTAATGTCATCGGCGGCGACAACGGCGGCATCCTGGATCGCTATCGCCATGACACGCTGCTTAATGGCGAGTCGTTTAACGGCGTCGGATATGTGAACACCAGCTCGGCCAACACCACCAGAAATTACGGCGGGTATGCCAACTCTGTTCCGAACCCCGCTGCCTGGAGCAATGGCCGCATTATCCGGCTCGGATTCTTTACCGAGTTTTAAGGCGATGACACTGATTTAACCGCGACGGCGCGAAGATCGCAAAGAGATGTGTGGGAAATGCTTGACGCTCTTTGCGTCTCGCGGTTGAAGCTGAGGTTGGTTCATCTAAAAATAGCTTTCCGCAAACGTAGTTCCCCCCCTTGTGGGCGGCTGCTGGAACCATGGAGTTACGCGTTCCCGCAATGCCCCACGAGGGGGCAGGACTACGACGGACTCGGGAAGTAAGTTTTAGACGCGTACTAGAATGACGATGTCAAATCTTTGATCCCGCAAAGGCTGAATTGGTACCCCAGATTAATCACGTTCATTCTTTTGGGATGGCGTGTTCGTCGTTGAAACCTACGGAAGGAGTTTACATGAGAATTTCAAAAATTACGGCCTTGAGCGTTCTCGCTTTGGCCTTGCTTGCGCTGACTAGCGACAACGAGGCTTGGGGACGCGATCTCAAGGACAAAAAAACAAAGCGTTCGGATAGAGTCTGGTGGAATCCCAATCAAACCGACTTGTCCAAGCCGAACGCCATTGTAGCGAATCAATGGGCAGTGCATCAAAAAGGCTTGCAATGGCTGATGATGGGAAATTTTGGCGAGTTGTCCAATCCCGATGGCCGCACGGCTGCCTCGACGCCATTTGTACCGGGCTCGGCGCAACTGGCCGCCGAGCTGGAGTACCCCGGCGGCACGGGCACCGTCTTCTTGTTTTCCGGCGGTTTCTGGGTCGGCGCGATCAAGAACGGCGAGAAAATTGTTTCGACCGTTACGGATGGCGATAATGGCACCCGCGAATTTGGACCCATCATGCCGTGGTTGGGGCAATCGAAAGATGTTGCTGCCAAAGAAATTGATGATGACGGCGATTGGACGGTAGCGGATGATTTGAACGGCGATGGCCTGCCGAGCAGCGACTGGGATGGCCCCAATGCCGATGCCAATGGCGACGGCATTTTCAACTATGATCCCGAGCCTCACATCGATGAAGACCCGGTGGGCGATATCTCAAATGATTTTCAGGACAATGACTATGATGGTTTGATCGACGGCGATGATCCTGACCTCGATGGTGATCTGGTTCCAGGTTCACGCGACGATGACGGCGACGGATTGGAAGACGAAGACACGCAAGCGCGCGCCGGCGAAGAGTGGATCACGGCTTACGTTGATACCTGCCAAAACTGTTTGGACTCGCCCGATGTTGACGGCTTCACGCCGCTGGGCGTGCGGGTCGTGCAGCATTCCTATGCCTGGTCCGAAAGTTATGCCGATGATTTTATGATTTTCGATTTTTCGGTGACGAATATTGGCACAGATGTTTTGCAAGATGTCTGGTTGGCCATGTTTTTTGATTTCGACATCGGCCATATTACGCAAGTTGGCAATACGCGTTCCGAAGATGACATCACCTTTTTCATTGATTCTCTCGAAACGGCTGTCGGCGGTGATGCGGATGGCGATGGCGGCTTGTTAGCCGCGCAGTATTTTGGTGTGCGCGTACTGCAAACACCGCGGCCCGATATCCAAGTAAGTTATCTTAATTTCGGCCGTCTCGCCGGCGCTGACCCCGAGGATAATGTCGCAAAATACGATTTGATTTCGAGCGGCGCACGCAATCCGGATCAACTCACGACGGAAGATTGGCGTTTTGTGCTGGGCTTTGGCCCGCTGGGCAATCTTAATCCCGGGCAGACTCTTCCGGTAACCCTGGCGATTGTCAATGGCCTTGATTTGGAAAAAATCGCGGCCAACTCACGCCAAGCGCTTGCCATGTTCCGCGCAGATTTTCGCGGCCCGGCTGCGCCTGTTGCTCCGGCCTTTTCGCTAACGCCGCAAGATCGCGCCGTTAAGATCACCTGGGACCGCAAGTCCGAAGAGTCTATTGATCCCATCTCCGGGAACAAAGATTTTGAAGGCTATCGCATTTGGCGGACGTTGGACGGCAATAATTTCACGTTGGTTGCTGATTTTGACCTGGTGAACGGCATTGGCTTTGATCGCGGCCTTCCCGCCTTGAATGCCAGCGGCCAGTATGAATATGTGGATACTGGTGTGCCACCTTTGGTGCAAACGACTTATTCTGTCACGGCGTATGACAATGGCGACAACGGCGATGGCATCAACCATCCGGAGTTGGATCGCGCCACCGGCGGCGTCGGCGAACTGGAGAGCTCGCGCGGTGTTGAGCGCCAGCAAATTGTGGTGGCGAATTCTTTGGCAAAAAATTCCTTGGACGATGTTTGGGTCGTCCCCAATCCTTATGTGGGCAGCTCAGAATTCGAGCGGTTTGGTCGTTACAGCTCACCCGGCAACGTCAGCTTTCCCAAAATAATTCAATTCGTCAATTTGCCGGCGCAGGCCAAGATTCAGATTTTCACGCTCTCGGGAGATCTGGTGCAGGAAATCGATCATAACGGCGCGCAGTCCGGCGTGGCAGTGTGGAATCTGCGTACGCGCTTGAATCAGGAAGCGGTCGCTGGCATCTATTTATTCCGCGTCGAAGCCAACGGCCAGGAAAAGATCGGCAAATTCCTCGTGATCAAGTAAGTTGCTTGTGAATGATTTCTCGAGCAACCTGAATCGAAATATTATTTTGGAGAAATAGAACATGAAACGAGTGAGTACGCTTTTTGTGCTGGCCGTTCTGATGGCGCCGGTCGGTTTGTTCGCGATCGAGCGTGTTGGAACCACGGCATTTCAATTTCTCAAGCTGCCCGTGGGCGTGCGCGGCATTGGCATGGGAGGCGCTTTTGTCGCCGGTGCGGCGGACGCCTCTGCCGTCTATTGGAACCCCGCAGGTTTAGGCTGGGCCCGGAACAAGGAGGTGTTGTTCGCGCATATCAACTTACCCGCAGACATTCGCTACGACAACGTCGCGTTGGCGTTGCCCTTTTCCGCCGCGATTGGCACGTTCGGATTAAATGTCGGTGTGTTGAGCATGGGAGATTTTGCCGTGCGCACGGCAGAAAATCCCGAGGGCACGGGTGAATTGGTAACCGCTTACGATCTGATGCTGGGTTTATCTTACTCACGCCAGATCAGCGACCGTTTCAGCTTCGGTTTGTCGGCGCGTTACGTTCGTGAAGATCTCGCCGACTTTGTTGCCAATGGCGTAACGTTCGACGCCGGCCTGCTCTATCAAACCGATTTCCGTTCGATGCGATTGGGTATGGTGATTCAAAATTTCGGTCCGGATGCGGGCTTTGGCGGCTCCTTTTTGGATTTGCGCACCTCGACTGGCACCACCGGTCAGCCCATTGAACGCGAATTTGAGTCCGCGCCCATGCCGATTACGTTCAAGGCCGGCGTCATGGCCGATTTGGAAAGCTTTTTGGGCCTGCAAATGGGTGAAAATCTGCAGGGCAACATCGTTGGACAATTCGAACACCCGGCAGACAACAAAGAACGTGTAAACGGCGGCCTGGAATTGGTGATGAGCCAAAAGCTCGCTTTACGCGGCGGCTATAATTTCAGCCACGACACCGATACCTTCACCCTCGGCGTCGGATTCCAAGTCCCCATGAGCGGCAACAAGAATCTTAAAATCGATTATGCGTATGCCGATCAAGGCGACTTGACTGACACCAGTACGTTTATGAATCAGCCGCACCGGTTTTCATTGTCGTTTCAGTTTTGATGCTAGTTGCTCGTGTCTGGTTCCTTCTTGTATTTTTTATGCACCATAAGTAATCGGCAACGAGCAACGCTTCAAGCTTCTGATCTAATTCCAATACCGGTTACGAAGTAGTCCTGCTCCTTGTGGGGCACTGCAGAAAGATTGAATTAATTTGCTAAAGCAGCGGCCCACAAGGGTCCGGGACAACGAACAAAATGTTAAGTGAACGGTAGTGGATCTAATTCCGAAATTTTGCATACAGCGGGAGGTTTTGATGATGTCTTGCAGATTGAAATTTATCTTGCGCAACGTCAGTGTCCTCAGCGTTCTGTTGCTGGCAATGGCGGGCTGCGGCTTGGTTGAACCGGGTGATTCCGCGTTAAAGACCAATCAAGCGCCCGACACTGAAATCACTTCCGGGCCAAAACAAAACACGCTCAACAGCTATTTTGTGCGCGTCGCCTGGAAGGGCGTCGATCCTGACGGCATTATAACCGGCTATCAGTTGACTGTTGATGGCGTTCAAGTCAACACCACGAAGACGGATTCCACATTTTCATTCAGTGCTGCAAATCAAGACGAAGTTCACACCATCGCGGTAGCCGCGGTTGATAATCAAGGCGAAGTAGACCAGACGCCGGCTTCATTGTCGTTTACGGCCACGAACGCCGAGCCAAACACCTCAATAAGCATTGAAGGCAACCCGGCTCCGGGCGCAACGTTCGGCAAAGGCGGCGTCTTTACCATCGTTGCAGAAGATGCCGATAACGGCCCGGAGTTCTCTTACCGCTTTAAGATCGATGATACCGGCGCCTGGTCGGATTGGTTGACGAACGGCGAGATCGAATTCAGCTTGACCTCGACGTTCGGCCTGTTGCCGGAAGGCTCGCATAGATTTATCGCACAAGTGCGCGATGCCGGTTTTGCTGTTGATCCGACGCCGGCCGAATTCCCCTTCGTCGTCTCGACCGCTGTCAAACCCGCGGTAAGCTTGACCCGGCAATTCAACAACCAGCCTTTCTACGAAGATAATTCCGTCTTCTCCTTCCCCACCGGCAATACCGCCAATTTCGCCTGGTCGGTAAGTTTCAATTATGCCGGCGCCAAGTCGGCAGGCAGTCGCTATCGCATCGACGGCGGCGCGTGGACGGAATACTCCACCAGCGTCGAGTCATTGGAGCTGGCCAATATCACGCCCGGCGCTCATACCTTCGAAGTGCAAT
>SZPB01000139.1 GCA_030263535.1 Cytophagia bacterium CHB2 | reverse complement strand
CGATTTCGTCGGCAACCATTGGGGCAGCAAGCACGCCTCCTTCCAGGCGGCCCGCGCCGACCGCAACAGCCCCTATTACAATTGGTACTATTGGAAGAACTGGCCGGAGGAGTACATCGCCTATTTTGACGTGCCCGACCTGCCCAAGCTGAACGTCGACCATCCTGCCGTGCGCGATCACCTGCTGCGCAGCATCGGCCACTGGCTCGGGGACATTGGTTTCGACGGGTTGCGGCTGGACCATGCCGACGGGCCATCCCATGACTTCTGGACCGACGCGCGCGCCGTAGCCCGCAGCATCCGACCCGACGCGTGGATGTTCGGCGAGCTAATTCGGCCGCCCGACCAGCAACTTAGCTATGCCGGCCTGTTCGACGGGACGCTCGACTTCCTGCTCTGCCAGGCATTACGCCGCGCCTTTGCCATCGGCGACCTGAGCCTGGCCGGTTTCGACGCATTCCTGAACCGCCATGAGGCCTATTTCCCGCCGCAGAACACCTTTAGCCGGCCCAGCTTTCTGGATAACCACGATATGGACCGGTTCCTGTGGCGGGCCGGCGGCGACAAACGCAAGCTCAAGCTGGCGGCCCTGGTGCAGTTTACGCTGGGTGGCGCGCCCATCGTCTATAACGGCACGGAAGTCGGTGTCACGCAGGAACGCGGCATCCACGCCCCCGGCAGCCAGGGCATGGAAGAGTGCCGCCAGCCGATGCTCTGGGGCGAGGCGCAGGACGCTGATTTGTCATCCTACTTCTGGTACCTGAGCCACCTGCGGCGCAATCATCCCGCCCTGTGGCGCGGCGGGCGCGAGACGCTCCACCTGGACTCGGCCGCCCGCACCTATGCCTACGTTCGGGAAGACGGCGGCGAGGCGGTTGTGGTCGGTCTGAACCTAAGCGATGAGTCGCGCACCTTCAGCGTCCCTTACGTGCCGCGGGGAACGGTCATCACCTTTGATCTTCCACCACAAAGCGGCGACGCCACCGCCATCTAACGACCGGACCGGCAGCGCATGATCGACGGCCATTCGCTTTTTTCCGGCCGAGCTCTGGCCCGGCGATGGGCGATGGCCGCAGTGTTGCTGCTGGGGTTCTATCTGCGCGTCCACCGCATCGGCGACCAGCGCGTCTGGTGGGACGAGGGCTGGTCGGTCTGGGCGGCCCGCTTCTCGCCGCTCGACATCCTGCGACAGACGGGCAACGACGTCCACCCACCGCTCTACTTTGAACTCCTGCACCTCTGGCGCGCCCAGAATTTGGGTCTCGTTGTTTCTGCCGGCGTAATAGATGAACGTATGCTCATCGACGAGCTGCATCAAGTCCTTGTCAGCCGTGAAAAAATAAACCTGCACACCCTGTTTCGCGGTTTGCCGCGCCAAAGTTCCCATCACGTCATCCGCCTCGTAGCCCGGATATTCGATGAGATTGGCGCCGAGCGCCGTGCTGAACTCGCGAATCTTGGGAATTTGCGCGATCAGCTCGTCGGGCATGCGCTGGCGCGTGGCCTTGTAGGCGGCGTAAGCTTTGTGGCGAAATGTCGGCTCGGGCGTATCGAAGACCACGGCAAAGTATTCCGGGGATTGCTCGTCGAGCAGTTGCAACAGCGCGCGGATGAATCCAAAAACCGCGCTGGTGGCTTCGCCGCGCGAGTTGGTAAGAGGATTTTTAATGAATGCGAAGTGGGAGCGGTAAGCCAGGGCGTAGCCGTCAATCAAAAAAAGCTTGCCGGCGGCGGGTTTGGAGGGGCTTTTCATGGCCGCGAATGTAGCGCAAAATCGGTGAAAAGTCAACCCACTTTCCCTCGGAGTTGGCACACCGCTCATGACTTCTAACACAACCCGGGCCTTGAAAGAAGGCGAAAGCTTCTGCGATTCTTTGACATGTTCGTGCTCCCTTGGAGTTGGACCAGTATAGCCGTTCAGGTATTCTTTAGCAAGAGTGTCCAATTTTAGGGGTGCACTTCAGTATTGATACGCCCGTTGGAGCTTGACGTCGATATAAAACAAATCCTCCGCGACTCGAAACTCTCCGGGAGAAACGCCCTTGAGACGGGTCGTTTGCGGCGAGTTGGTGGGATAAATAAATGCAAACTTGTCTTTGGCAGTTGTGACTTTCACCGGCATGCGAAAGTCCGGCGTCTCGGCGCGCCAGCGATATTGCGCGGTAACGCTGTCACGATGCTGCGTAACCGTGATTTCCAATTCCGGAATATTTGTGTTCTTGAAATATTGTTCGAAAAAATAGCCGTAATCCTCGCCAGTTTTTTGGTTGATGTAGGCAAAAATTTGTTCGGCGGTGACGATGCTGTGCTTGAAATCCTCCGCCAATCCCTTGATAATCGCCCACCACAGATCATCACTGGCAATCACATGGCGCAATGTGTTGAGCACGAGCTGGCCTTTGTCATACATGTCGCCGGAGCCGCGGCGGTGCACACCGTACACGCCGATGATCGGCCGGTCATTCTGCACGTTTGATTTCTTGCCGTTGATGTACTGCAACGCCTGCTCGTAGCCGAACAATTCTTCCACATAAACCGCCTCGGCATACGCGCCAAAGCTTTCGTGAATCCACATGTCTGCGATGTCTTCCGAAGTCACACTGTTGCCCCACCATTCGTGCGCGGTTTCGTGGATGATGATGAAATCGAATTTCAATCCCACCGGTGAAGAGGCGCGGCCGCGATAGCCCTGCAAATAATGATTGCCATACGCCACTGCGGTTTGATGTTCCATGCCGAGATGCCAGCTTTCCACCAGCTTAAAGCCGTCGCGGGGAAACGGATATTTGCCGAAATACTTTTCGAACGCCGCCAGCATCGGCTTGACTTGTTGGAATTGCTTTTTGGCTTTGTCGAGATTGTAGGGCATGACGTAGTAATCCAGCGTCAGCGTGTCGCTGGCGATGTAGTAATCGCGCCAATGCGCGTATTTCCCGACATTGAGCGTGACATTGTAATTGTTGATGGGCTAGCTGATGAACCAATCGAAGCGCGTCCAATTGCCGGGCAAATCGGTTTGCGCGCGCAAACGGCCGTTGGAGATGTTCATCAAACCTTTGGGCACGGTGACGCTCAACAGCATGCTGTCCGGCTCGTCGGATTGATGATCCTTGTTCGGCCACCACACGCTCGCGCCCGTGCCCTGGCATGTCACCGCCAGCCAGGGATTTCCCAGCTCGTCGCGCTGCCAGGAAAAACCGCCTTCCCACGGCGGCCTTCGCGCAATCTGCGGCATGCCCGAATAAAAAACCGTGGCGTGATGCCGGGCATTTTTGCGCAGCGTCTCCGGCATTTGAATAAAAACCGCATTCGCTTCGCGCTCAAATGAAAGTGGCCGGCCGTCATCGAGCACGATCTTTTCGATTTTAAAATTCTCGAACAAGTCAACCTGCATGCGGTCGAAATCTTGCGTGGCCGTGAAGGCAATCACGTTCGAGCCGACCAATGATTTCGTCGTTGTGTCGATTTTGACGTCGAGATGATAGTAATGAATGTCGTAACACGTGCGCAACGGGGTGAGCATGCCGCGTAACGAGTCCGCGCGGGTGAACGTGGGTTGGGCGAGAACGTGTCCGCCCGGCAAAATCAACAAAAGAAAAAGCGTCAATGATTTCATGAGGTGAGCCTGGAATGGAAGATTAGCCGCATATCCGCATCATGAATTGCGAGCCTGAAAATAGCCCCTCACATCAAAAGACGCAAGCGCATCTTGAGCCAGTGGTTATATAGTATTCAGCAGGTTTTAAAAAGCAACTAAAGCAACACGCCAACGGATTGAAACAACACAGCGGATATTTTTCATCTGTTGGGTTGTTTCAATCCGCTGGAAACTTTTGAGTGAGGCGGGCTCTTCCAATTGTGTGTCATATTGTGGATTCCGAGTGGCTTGGATTTTGAATCGTCACCCTCTTTGCGCGCGATAAAACTTCGTCATCTCGTCGAACACTTCTTCCGATGTCCCCACCACCGTGCGGCATTCCGGCAGGGATTCCAAAAACACCTGGCCGTAGCGCTTGGTCACGATACGATTATCGAAAATTACGATGGCGCCGAAATCGGTTTTGCGGCGAATGAGGCGGCCAAAGCCCTGCTTGAGCTTGATCACGGCCTGCGGCACGGAATACTCCATGAAAGAATTGCCGCCGCGCTTGTCGATGGCCTCGACGCGCGCCTCGATCACCGGCTCGGTGGGCACGCGAAACGGCAGCTTGGGAATAATCACGCACTCCAGCGCCTCACCGTGGACATCCACGCCCTGCCAAAAACTGTCCGTTCCGAACAACACCGCGCCGACATTTTTTTTGAAGCGCTCCAGCAGTTGATGGCGGCCCTCCGTGCCTTGTTTGAGCGCGAGTATGCCTCTCTCCGCCAGCTCCCCGGAGAGCGCATTGTACATTTGATTGAGCAAACCATACGAGGTGAACAAAATGAACGCGCGGCCTTGTGAAATATGCAAAACGCGCGACAGGCTTTGCTGCAACGCCCGGCTATAGCCGGCTTGATTGGGATCCGGCATGTCGCGCGGAATGGCTAGCAAAACCTGCCGGCCATAATCAAACGGCGAGGCCAGCGCGGCGCTGTTGCGCCGTTCCGGTTTGAGCGCCTGCAAGCCCAGGCGTTCCTCCAAAAAGCGAAACGATTTGCCCACCGCCAGCGTGGCGGAAGTCATGATGACCGTGGGAAATTTTTCAAACACGGTTTTTTGTAAAATAGGCGCGATGTCAAGCGGCGCGCTGCGCAAACGCACGACGTTGCCCCAGCGCGAGGATTTCATCTCCAGCCAGCGAATGTTGTTCTCGTCGTCGCCGAGCAACACTTGCTCGGTTTGCGTCGCCATATCCAGCAAACGATTGGCTTGCGCATTGAGATCGACGGCCAGCGAATTGGCCTCGCCGCCGAGATAATGCTCGGCGGTTTCGAGCAGTTTGATGACCTTATCCACCGCTTCGACATTGTCGCGCAGCGATTTGAGAAACACGGAGACGTGCTTTGTGATGATTTCCTGCCAGAGTCTGTCGCGCGTGAGCGCCGGCGTCAAACGGATTTTAGTTTCATCATATTCATTCTGGCGTTTGCTTGCGCCCCAGGCGAACAGGCGCTCCATCAATCCCGCCAGATCATGCTCGAAATTGACCAAAGCCGGCTCGCAGATGCCGTCGATTTGTTCGCGAAATTTATCCAGCAGCGTGCGCGTGACCGTGCCGGCGCGCCGCTGCAACTTCGCCATGGTGTACGGCAGCAGCCCGGTTTGCTTCGTGTCTTTGATGCGATAGAGTTTGTGAATCACACGCAGGAACGCATGATAACTGGTGGCCGCGCCGAAGTAGGAAGAGGCGACTTCTTCGATGTCATGCGCTTCATCGAAAATGATGCGCTGATATTTGGGCAACACCGCCACTTCCGAGCTGCCGCCGGTTTCGCCGCGTACGGAAAGATCGGCGAACAAGAGATGATGATTGGCGATCAGAACGTCGGCGCTGGCGGCGCGGCGCCGGGCATTGTAAAAGAAACATTCATTGTAAAACGGGCATTTCGTGCGCAGCGTGGTGTCGCTTTCGGATTGAATTTTCTCCCACACCGCCTCGCTCGGCAGAAAGCCGAGATCGGACTTGCTGCCGTCCGGCGATTTTTGCGCCCAGTCGATGATGGTGTTCAACTCCTGGCGTTGATTGAATTCGGAAAACAAATCCGGTTGGGATTGTATTTCCTGCAGTTTGCGTTTGCAGGCGTAGTTCGTGCGGCCCTTCACCAATTCCGCGCGGAATTTCAAGGGGAGAGTCGCCCGCAACAGCGGAATGTCTTTGTTGATGAGTTGTTCTTGCAGATTGATGGTGCCGGTGGCGACCACGGCGCGCTCGCGATTGCGCACGCTCCATTCGATGGCGGGCAACAGATACGCCAGCGTCTTGCCGGTTCCGGTACCCGCTTCGATGATCGAAATCTTGTTCTCATTGAAAGCTTCCGCCACTTGCGCCAGCATATGCTGCTGCGGCGGGCGCGCTTCGAAGTTTTCAAGGGCGCTGGCCAGCGGGCCCTGCGGGCCGAGAAACTCCTGCAACCGTTTTGCTTTCAGCTTGACGATCTGTTTTGGCTTTTGGGGCTCGACGACGACGTAAATATCCGAGACATAATTGTTGACGATGTAAAAAGCCACGGCCTCGTTGCCCAGCTCGGAAGCGATGCCGGCATCGGCATTGGAAGGTTGCAGCCCACCGGAGGGATGATTGTGAATCACCGCGTCGCCGGTGTGAACCATGTGAATGATGGCCGGCACCATCATTTTGTTGCCGCGCGCCACGACATGCACCGCCTCGACCACGCCTTTGGCATTAACCTTTCCGACAAAGAATACTTCATTGCCGCCGGCTTGCTGAATGTGATGGCGCATGTAAAAAATCGCCTCATCGGCAAGGTAGTCTTTGATATTAGGCTTGTGTTGCGACATGACGGATTTGAGTCGTTGGTTGCTTGTCGCTGGTTGGCTGCTGCAATCGAGCTGCTTGCCACCGGACGTTGTACGGCGTGATGAAAAGCCTGCGCAATATAAGATATTTTGCCTGAAAAGGAAAAGCCCGATTTGCCAATATGCAGATTTCCGGCTTGCTTTCGAGCACGAAAATGAGCAAATTTACGCGCTGCAAAATCGGGCAAATCCGGGAGGGCAAAGCCGATGGGATATCAAAGCTGGATAGACAAGGCAAATGAAAACCTGATTGTTGCTGAATGGAGTCATGCTCAAGGCCATGTCAACGCCTGCGCGAATCGTGTGTATTACGCCATGTTTCATGCCGCGATTGCGGCGCTGATCAAAAATCAAATTCAGCCTTCCTCAGCCAAATTCAGCCATGAGTGGGTACAGTCAAATTTTGCCGGGCAGCTTATTCATCGACGCAAGATTTTTGCATCAAAATTCCGGCGGTATCTTGTAGATGCTTACTGGATTCGTGTTTCAGCCGATTATGATCCCCTCTCGGCCAGCAAAAGCGATGTTAGCCGAGAACTTAAGAAGGCAAAAGAATTTTTATCCATAATCGCAGGGGTGTTGGCTTATGAGTAAAAAAGATTTGATCAAGACGCTCACCAGCGAGATTGAAGCGAAGTTTCCGGAGGCGAAAATCGTCAAGGTCGCTTCTAATCCAGAAATTCCGGGGGGAACTTTGCTCTACGTCACCCGGCCGGAAAACGAAGACCGGCTGATTGCATTGGGCGAATATGCGAGCGACCGCACCGTTGACATTCTGCTCGATTACGGTTTTCATATAACCGTTATGCCGGTGGTGCGCAACGGCGAACCGGTCGTTGCGTGAGGCCAAAAGCCGCTTGACTTTTCGTATGATCGCGATTAAATTGCGCCACTTTTTCAATGCGCGCGACGAGTAATTTCGCCATACGCTCTGCATCCTCTCGCAGGACATGAGCGGGTTACCTGCCATCCCATCCTCCAGGAGCGTGTCATGGTCAAAAGACTGATGACGATCGAGCGGCACATCATCGAACAACAAAAATCCTTTCCGCAAGCCACCGGCGAGTTCTCGGCGCTGTTGTATGATCTCGCTTTCGCGGCGAAAGTCATCTCGCGCGAAGTGCGGCGCGCGGGCTTGATCGATATTCTCGGCTTCACCGGCACCTCCAACGTGCAGGGCGAATTGGTGCGCAAACTCGATGAATATGCCGACGACGTCATCTTTCGCGCCATGGATCACACCGGCCGGCTCTGCTGTTTGGCCAGCGAGGAACGCGACGAGTTGATTCCCATTCCCGCCGAATTCAAATGCGGGCATTATGTGCTGCTCTACGATCCGCTCGACGGCTCATCCAACATCGATGCCAATGTCAGCATCGGCACCATCTTTTCCATTCACCGAAAAATTAGCGCCGGTGAGCACGGCACGCCAGCCGATGCCCTACAACCCGGCAGAAACCAGGTTGGCGCGGGTTACATTCTCTACGGCTCCTCGACCCTGCTCATGTACACGGCCGGGCGCGGTGTGCACGGTTTCACGCTCGATCCCACCGTCGGCGAGTTTTTGTTGTCGCATGAAAACCTGATGACACCCCGGCGCGGCGGGATCTACAGCGTGAACGAGGGCAACTCCGGGAAATGGAGCGAGGGCATGCGCAATTACATCAATTATCTCAAAGGCAGCGACAAAGCCACAGGCCGGCCGTATTCCTCGCGTTACATCGGCTCGCTGGTTTCGGATTTTCATCGCAATTTACTCTACGGCGGCATTTTTCTCTATCCCGCGGATAGCAAAAATCCCAACGGCAAATTGCGCTTGCTTTATGAAGCCAACCCGCTGGCGTTTATTGCAGAGCAGGCGGGTGGGGCGGCCAGCAACGGCCACGAGCGTGTGCTCGATCTTACGCCAACCGAGCTGCATCAACGCACGCCGTTAATCGTCGGCTCGGCGGAGGATGTGAAGGAAGCCGTGGATTTTTTGCAGGGCAAACGCACAAGCTGACAAACTGCTTGACAAGAGGCAAAAAATTTTCTACTCTTGCATCAAATTTATGCTCGGCCGCGATTGACCTGTTGCGATCCCGAGATTGACATTGAAAGACGAGGCGTTCTTGAAACGCGCCGGCGTATCATTTGTGTCTTGCCAATAATTCCGGCATTGACACAGGAAACCACTAAAC
The DNA here is from genome assembly GCA_030263535.1 of Cytophagia bacterium CHB2. Taxonomy (NCBI): domain Bacteria; kingdom Pseudomonadati; phylum Bacteroidota; class Cytophagia; species Cytophagia bacterium CHB2. The sequence goes on along the minus strand of SZPB01000139.1, from coordinate 6,230 downwards.
CCGAAAGGGGGAGCTTATGGCCCGTGGATTAAACAGAGTGATGTTGATCGGCCATGTCGGCCGCGATCCGGAAATGAAATATACTCCGGGCGGCATGGCAGTTGCCACATTCAGCGTGGCGACCAATGACAGCTTCAAAGACAAGGAAGGCAAGTTGCAGGAGCGCACGGAGTGGCATCGCATCGTCGCGTTCGGCCGCACCGCGGAAGTGATGGGAGAATACCTCAAAAAAGGCCAGCAAGTTTACGTGGAGGGCCGGTTGCAAACGCGTTCCTGGGACGATGACAAAGGCCAGAAACGCTACATCACCGAGATTGTCGCCTTGAGCGTGCAGTTTCTCGGCCGGAAAGGCGAAGGCGGCGACGGCTCCGGCGGCGGCGAAATTCCAACCCCGGGCGACGATTTCGCGCCGGCCCCAACGTCTGCCGGCGAACCCGAAGATCTTCCGTTCTAAAAACGCAAAGGAATGACGTGGTTCGTGCAGAAAACAATTTAGAGAATCTTAATCCGAGTCCGCATCGGGCTCGGATTTTTTTTCTTCCAACGGGGTCGTTTCAAATTCCTAACAATTTTGCTAACCAGCCACGCGTTCCCGCGCGAGCGAGGTTCGGCCTGGCCCTCACGCTGGAGATCTGTTGAAATGAGCCGACCCTCGCCACCAGCACAACGGCTGCCGGTTGACGCGCAGCAATTGATCGCTGCTGCGGTGCGCGCCAAGCAGAAAGCGCTGGCGCCATATTCGAAGTTTCACGTCGGCGCGGCGATCGTGACGGCTGACGGCAAATTGTTTGACGGTTGCAATATCGAATCAAGCTCGTACGGCCTGACGTGCTGCGCCGAGCGCGTCGCTATTTTCAAAGCGCTTTCCGAGGGCGCGCGCGACTTCGTCAGCATGGCGGTGGCGGCAGATACCGACGAATTCACCACGCCCTGCGGCGCCTGCCGGCAAGTGTTGTGGGACTACGCCCGCGATCTTCATATCATTCTCGTAAACCTGGCAGGCGCCACGCGCGAGCTTGAGCTCAAAGATCTATTACCCGAAGCTTTTGATGAGCAGATGTTAGGCCATGCATAAAAACTGGACGAAACGCGGCATTTTGATCGGCATTGCCGGCGGCTCCGGTTCGGGCAAGACGATGGTCACGCAAAAAATCGTCAGCCAGCTCGGTTCCGATCGTGTGGTCATCGTTGAACAGGATTCCTATTACCGTAATATCAATCATCTTTCCCTGGAAGAACGCGCGAATTACAATTTCGATCATCCGGCCTCGATTGATTCCGAGTTGCTGGTGCGGCATATCAAGGAATTGTTGAGCGGGCACTCCATCGACATACCCATTTACGATTTTACCACGCACTCCCGCCGGCCGGAGACCAAAAGCACCGGCCCGCACGACGTGATCGTGCTCGAAGGCATTCTGATTCTCGACAATCCACAGTTGCGCGAGTTGATGGATATCAAAGTCTACGTCGACACCGACGCGGATTTGCGCTTCATTCGCCGGTTGAAACGCGACACTGCCGAGCGCGGCCGCAGCATGCAATCGGTGATCGAGCAATATGAAAAAAGCGTGCGGCCCATGCACCTGCAATTCGTCGAGCCGAGCAAACGCTACGCCGATCTCATCATCCCCGAAGGCGGCTTTAATTTGGTGGCCATCGATCTGCTGCGCACGAAGATTGCGGCGTTGTTAAGGGAGAAGCAACGGTAATATTCAAACTAGAAATGCAAAGAGGCTTGGGGTTTGCGAGAGCCGTCAAAATCATTTTCTCGCGCGAAGAGTTTTGTTAAACATGCGTCATGACAACGCATTCCAATTCCGGCGGTCCGCTTTCTAACCTAGAAAACAGGAAGTTCACCACTCATGCCTGCGAATTCCGATACCGGCTCTATTGAAGTGATTTGCGGCGGCATGTTCAGCGGCAAAACCGAAGAGTTGATTCGCCGTTTGCGCCGCGCGCAAATCGCCAAACAACGCGTGATGATCTTCAAGCCGGCGATTGACGATCGTTACGCCAGCGACCACATCGTCTCGCATAGCGAACAAAAGCTGCGTTCCGTGCCGGTGAAAAACGCCGGCGAAATTTTGGAAAAATCCGGAGACGCGCAAGTCATTGGCATCGACGAATGCCAATTTTTCGACGCCAGCCTGGTCGCCATTTGCAACCAACTCGCGAACCGCGGCGTGCGCGTGATCGTTGCCGGCCTCGATATGGATTATCGCGGCGCGCCGTTCGAACCCATGCCGCAGCTCATGGCGATTGCCGAGCAGGTAACCAAAGCCCAGGCCATTTGCATGCAATGCGGCGAGCCGGCAAGCTATACGCAACGTCTCACCGCCGCGCGTGAACGTGTGGTCGTCGGCGCAACCCAAATTTATGAAGCGCGCTGCCGCAAGTGTTATCTTCCGCCGGAAAACTGAAGCCATGTCAAACTCCACAACCGAACTCGCGCTGCCGCTGCTGGACGCCGAACGCCTGGCGAAGGCAAAGGCGTATGTGCAACAACGTTTCGCCGCCACGCCCCGGCTGGCCATCATTCTCGGTTCCGGGCTGGGAACGTTTGCTGAGAACATGGAAAATACGCAATCGATCTCAACCGCAGACATTCCCGAGTATCCGCGTTCGACAGTCGCAGGTCATGCCGGACGCTGGATTGTCGGCAAAATCGCCGGCAAAAATTTGCTGGCGATGCAGGGCCGGGTGCATTCGTACGAAGGCTACCCCTTTGCCACCGTGGGCTTTCCGGTGCACCTCATGGCGGAATTGGGCGTGAAGCGCTTGATTGTGACCAATGCCGCCGGCGGGCTTAATCCTTTGTTTAAATCAGGCGATTTGATGTTGATCGACGATCACATCAATTTCATGTTTGCCAATCCGCTGCGCGGGCAGCATCGCAAAGAGTGGGGCGAACGCTGGCCGGATATGCACGCGCCGTATGATCCCGAGCTGCAACGTGTTGCGCTGGAAGCGGCGCGCCAACTCGGCATCCCGTTGCAGCGCGGCGTGCTGTTCGCCTCGCGCGGCCCGAATTATGAAACCGCGGCGGAGGTCAAACTCGCGCAACGTTTGGGCGCCGATGCCGCGACTATGTCAACCGTGCCGGAAGTTTTGGTGGCCATTTCGCGGCGTATGCAGGTGCTGGGCATTTCGTGTGTCACGAATCTCTGCACCGGCATGACGAATCAAAAACTCGATCATGCCGAGGTTACTGAAGTGGCGAATCGCATCAGCGCCACGTTCAAACAATTATTGCAGGCGATTATCAAAGAAATTGGATGAGGCGCTTGTGGCCGCGCGGCAGTTTTTTTATAGACAGAATGCTTTCAGTGATGTTGAGACTTGATGGTTGCTGCCATGAAACGTTCGAAAGCCGGAAAGAACACCAAGCTCTTGGTCGTGGGTGACCGCGTTTTGATTGAGCCGGATGAAGGCGAGGAGCGCACCGATGTCGGTCTGTATTTGCCGAAGTGGGCGGTGGAAAAAGAATCGGTGCAAGGCGGCAAGATCGTCGCAACCGGTCCGGGAACGCCTTTGCCGGATTTCGGTGAAATCGACAGCGAGCCGTGGAAACCGGCGCGCCGCGAGACCCGTCACCTTCCCATGCAAACGCGCGTCGGCGACTATGCCATCTTCCTGCGCAAAGCCGCAATTGAAATCAAAGTGGATGACAAGAACTATCTCGTGGTGCCGCAAGGCGCCATTCTCGTGCTGATGCGCGAGAAGAAAAGCGATGATAGTAAGCTTTGAAGTGTTCGCCTCGCGTTCCCACCTCAATTAAAATGATCCTCGTTAGCCATAAGGAATATTGCCATCATGCGTAAAAAGCTTGCGCTCGTTTTTGCGGGTTTATTTCTTCTCAGTGCGGCCGTCGCCATGCGGCAGCAGGATGATTATGCCAACGTCAAGATAAAAGCTACACAAGTAGCCGCAGGCGTTTACATGCTCGAAGGCCGCGGCGGCAATATCGGCGTGTCCGCCGGGCCGGATGGGATTCTCATCATAGACGATCAGTACGCGCCGCTGGCGGACAAAATCAAGGCTGCGCTCAAAGAGCTGAACAGCGGCGAACTGAAATTCGTGCTCAACACCCACTGGCATGGCGACCACACCGGCGGCAATGCCATCTTTGGCAAAGAAGCTACCATCGTTGCGCATCGCAACGTGCGCCAGCGTTTAATGACGGAGCAACGGCGCGGCGAGCGCATCACGCCGCCAGCGCCCAAAGAAGCCTGGCCGGTAATCACTGTTGATTCGAGCTTGTCGATTCATTTTAACAATGAAGAGATCAGGGTCCGGCATTTTCCCCAAGGCCATACCGACGGCGATTGCGTGGTGTTCTTTGTCAACTCGAATGTCGTGCACATGGGCGACGCCTTCTTTGTGGCGCGTTTCCCCTTTGTCGATCACGTGAGCGGCGGCAGCGTGGCTGGGTTGATCAAAAATATCGAAAAAGTCATCGGCATGTTGCCGCCGGATGTCAAAATCATTCCCGGGCATGGGCCGTTGTCAACGCTGGATGATCTCAAGAGTTATCATCAAATGCTCACAGAAACAACGGCGATCGTGCGCCAAAACATGACAGGCGGCAAGAGTCTGGAGGAAGTCAAAGCCCAGGGCTTGCCGGAAAAATGGAAAGATTGGGGTGTGGGATTCATCTCGACCAAAAGCTGGATCGAGACGATTTACAATGAGTTTGATAAATAACTGAATAAACAACGTGCCAAATGCTTCTGAGACATGTCTTGCAGACCCGCATCAACGTTGTTTTTCAATCCAAATGGGATTGGTCAGCGCACGGCAACTTGCGCCTTGCTCAACGGTAAATGATTCGCGTTGTGTGATGGCTTCTGCCCGCAAATAATAATGATTAGAATCAGAGGGCAGCGGCAGTTGCACGCGATGTTGAAACGCGTGAGGGAATGTTGTTTCTTCGTAAAGTGTTGTCTCTTCCTTGCGCTCCAAATCTCCCCGCCAAATTTTGATATACGCCAATTTTCCGAATTCCGCGGAACTGAAGGCGTTGAGCATGATCATCCCGCCCGTAGTTTTGAGTTGATCTCCCATGCGCGCCAGCCCGCCGTTCGGCGTCACTACGCTAAAATCAATCAGCGGGCCGTTCGTGAGGCAGGCGCGCCCGGCGTGCAACGCGGCGATCAGCGAATCCAGTTGCAGCTTGCCGTCAACATATGCCGCAGTGCGCATGCTACCGAACAAATGCCGGTGATGCTCGATCATTTTCATAAACGGCAACGTGATTTGGCGAAAGCGATTGAAGTTGCCGTGCGCATCGCTGCCCGCGATCGCAAACATTCGCCTGCCCTGCAAAAGCAGCGCGCGCCATTGCTGCAACCCTTCCTCCTCATAACGCCTTCCCGCATTCCAAAATTGCACGCCATTCAGACGGTCGTGCAGCAAATCCAATAATTCCCAATGGCCGCGGCCGAGCAGCAGGCTTTCCAGATAGGGGGTCAGCACGGCGGGATGCGCGGCGAACGCAAGCGCTTGCGGCGTGAGCATGGCCAAAACCTCCGCGATGGTATGATCGGGTTTTGTGCGCAGCCAGCGCTCGGCGCTGTCGCCGCTGCCGCGAATAAAATGCGGATGATTGAGAATGAGAAAATGCACGTTGCGCCCGCGCGCATTGCCGCATGAAACTTCTTCACCGGAAAGAATAACAAAGTTCGCATGCGTGTCATTGAGCCGGCGAATGGCCGCCTGCAAGTCATGCCATTTGCGCAGGGCCGGATCATTGTGCAAATAATCTTCCGGATAATCATCGAGATCATAGGAATGATCGGTGGCGGCGAAAAACGACAACTCTTGCGCTTGCGCCAGCGCGACCATGGCCTCGAGCGGCGCGCCGAATTCGACTTGATCACTCGTCGCGTTCGTGTGGCAATGCAAATCGCCATAATAATAATTGGGCAAAGACGGGAGCGATGCGTCTGAAAGAAAAATGTGCAAAGGTGCATGGCTCACGCCGATGTAGTTGTCGTTGCAGCAGCGAAATTTTTTACGGCCGATGCGATAGTCGATTACAACGTTGATCTGCGCCCAGCCCAGCCAATCATCCGGCAACTTCACGTCAAGTATGCGCCACCACCAGGGTTTGTTCACGGCTTCGCGAGATTTGAGCAGTTGAAACGTGAGCGTTGGGAGTGGCGCGCGCTCGTCTTTGGGATGCAACGGCTTTACCAGTTGCGCCTCAACAGTGACTTCCACAAGCT
>SZPB01000138.1 GCA_030263535.1 Cytophagia bacterium CHB2 | reverse complement strand
GCCATGGCGGCGCGCGCGCCCGAACCGAACAGGCCGGCCCAGGCGGGGAACGCGCAGCTCTCGAAATATGTGCCGCCGACGACGTTCACGTCTCGGCCCTCGTGACCGTAACGGTGCAGCGCGTCGCGCCGAATGATGCGCGCGTCTTGATCGAGGGCGAAAGCGGCACGGGCAAAGAATTGATTGCGCGCGTGCTGCACAATCACGGGCCGCGGCGCGAGAAAAAATTTCTCGCGGTTGATTGCGGTGCCATTCCCGACAATTTGCTGGAAAGCGAATTGTTCGGTTATGTTAAGGGCGCGTTCACGGGAGCAACGCAAAATCGCAAAGGCCTGCTGCAAGAGGCGGACGGCGGCACGCTGTTTTTGGATGAGATCAACAATCTGCCGCCGCCGTTGCAGGCCAAGCTTTTGCGTGTGTTGCAGGAGGGCGAAGTCCGCCCGCTCGGCAGCAATACCGCGCAAAAAGTCGATGTGCGGGTGATTGCGGCGAGCAGCCAAAATCTGGCGGAATTGGTGAAACTTGGAAGTTTTCGCGAAGATTTGTTTTTCCGTTTGAAGGTGATTATTCTGCGGCTGCCGCCATTGCGCGAGCGCAGCGGAGATGTGCCGTTGCTCGCCGATCATTTTTTGAAGAAATATGTCGAGGTTTATCGGAAAAGCCTGGCGGGATTCGAGCCGGCGGCGATGCAGCTCATGCAAAAGTATCATTGGCCGGGCAACGTGCGCGAGCTGGAGCACGCAGTCGAACAGTCTGTGGTGTTGGCGTTACCACAAGCGCAATTGATTACGGCGAACGATTTGCCGGAAGAACTCAGAGGCAGCGCCGGGAGTGCAGCGCCGCTTGAGCAAATGGCGAATTTGCCCGCGGCTGTGGAAGCGCTCGAGATTCGCATGATCAAAAGAGCATTGGCAGAAACGAACGGCAATAAATCACAAGCTGCGGAGAAATTGGGATTGAGCCGGCGGGGATTTTTGAACAAGCTGGAGAGGTATCAAATCGAGGGGGAGAAATAAAAAAGCGTCCCCTACGGGGTTCGAACCCGTGTTGCAGGATTGAAAATCCTGAGTCCTTACCACTAGACGAAGGGGACGCACAAAAACACGTTTAACTTTTTGCAAGAACACACAACCATTGCATCATTTTCAATCAGGGTGAGTGAGGGGATTTGAACCCCCGACCACCAGAACCACAATCTGGCGCTCTAACCAACTGAGCTACACTCACCATCTCAGCCAGCCGGCAGCGCGGTTCGCAACGCCGTCAACTGTGCGCCAGGGGGGACTCGAACCCTCAACCCACAGCTTAGAAGGCTGTTGCTCTATCCACTTGAGCTACTGGCGCAGAATCAAAAAATGGAGTATTTGTGAAGGAGTACGCAGAAGCAATTCTCCGGTCATCTCCAAATGTTACTGCTTCACAACTCCATTTGATGCGCGTCGGGGCAGCAGGATTTGAACCTGCGACCTCCTGCTCCCAAAGCAGGCGCGCTACCAAGCTACGCTATGCCCCGCGAGAGGTATTGCTTTTTTCAAAAAAGACCGGCTAAGATAAAGCATCCGGCCTAGAAAATCAAGCAGAATTTCAATTTGTGTATGTGTCCGGAGTGTCACCGCAAGCCAGATGGTTGGAACTGTCGAGCCAACTTATTTGCATAACACTGCATCTTATTTCCATTGGTTCTCGTTGAAGTGGGCTTCGACAGGCTCGGCTTCGACAGGCTCGGCTTCGACAGGCTCGGCTTCGACAAGCTCAGCCACCGGCTCGGCTGGCTCAGCCGGCGGCGCGGGCAGCTTTGTGAACTTCACATGATTATGTCATCTTTCATGTTAACCGAAGCATCATAAATGTCACGGCATTTCACTTGACTTTGCTAGGCTGTGGCTATATCTTTGCCATAAAAAAACTCAGGGTAAAATGCAATCTCCCAAACAGGAAGACAAAAAGGCGCGTTTCAGCGGCCGTTTTTGGCTGATGTTGTTTGCCGCCGCGTTGCTGCTCACATACCTCATTCCCAAAATTTTTGGCGACGAACAAGCCGCCACGATTCCTTACAGCGAATTCAAAGCGTTGCTGCGCGACCAAAAAATTACGCGGTGCACGATCACCAGCGACGAAATTTCCGGATACTTTCGCGCCGATTCCACGACTGCTCCGCCTACCGGCTTTTTGCGCAAATTTTTGGCGAGCGACGAGGCCAGACCGGGTGAAACCGCATTTCTCACCGTGCCGATAAATGATCCTGATTTGATCAAAGATCTGGAAGCTGCGGGTGTGGCTTATGCCGGTGCAGCGAGTGATGGTTGGTGGCAAGATATGCTGTTTATGTTCGCTGCGACGCTACTCTTTCTTGTGTTTATCTTTTTTCTCATGAGCGCGCTTTCGCGCCGCTTCAATCCGCAGCGCGGGTTGATGTCGATCGGCGAAAACAAGGCAAAAATCTATGTCGAGGGCAACACCAAAGTCACGTTCAAAGACGTTGCCGGCGTTGACGAAGCGGTTGAAGAAGTCCGGGAAGTGGTGGAGTTTCTGAAGCAGCCGGATAAATTTATTGCGCTGGGCGGACGCATTCCCAAAGGCGTGCTGTTGCTCGGGCCGCCGGGAACCGGCAAAACCTTGCTGGCGCGCGCGGTGGCGGGCGAAGCGGGTGTGCCGTTTTATCAGCTCAGCGGCTCGGAATTCGTCGAAATGTTTGTGGGCGTGGGCGCGGCGCGCGTGCGCGATTTGTTCAAGCAAGCGCAACGCCACAAGGCGGCCATCATCTTCATCGACGAGCTTGATGCCATCGGCAAAAGTCGCGGCGCCAGCCCCTTCAACAGCCACGACGAGCGCGAGCACACGCTCAATCAATTGCTCGTCGAGATGGACGGCTTTGATGCCAACAATCGCGTGATCATCATGGCGGCCACCAATCGTCCCGAGGTGCTCGACCTGGCGTTGCTGCGGCCCGGCCGCTTTGACCGGCAAATCGTGGTGGATCGTCCGAACATCAAAGGCCGTGAAGCGATTTTGCGCGTGCATGCCGGCAAAGTCCGCCTCACCCCGGATGTTGATTTGCGCGTAATCGCCTCGCGCACGCCCGGCTTTGTGGGCGCAGATTTGGCGAATGTCATCAACGAAGCCGCGCTGCTGGCGGCGCGCGCCAACAAACAACAGATCGAAATGCGCGATCTCGAAGAAGCGATTGACCGTGTGATTGCCGGCCTGGAAAAGAAGAGCCGCGTGCTCAACAAGCGCGAAAAAGAAATTGTTGCCTATCATGAGGCGGGACATGCGGTGGTCGCTGCAAGTCTGGAGGGCGTGGATCCGGTGCATCGCGTCACCATCATTCCGCGCGGCGTAGCGGCTTTGGGGCATACTTTGCAGCTTCCCACGGAAGATCGCTATCTCATGACGCGCACGGAATTGATCAACCGTGTGAAAGTGTTGCTCGGCGGCCGTGTGGCGGAAGAGATCATCTTCCAAGAAATTTCCACGGGCGCACAAAACGATCTCGAACGCAGCACGGCGATCGCGCGCAGCATGGTGACGGAATACGGCATGAGCACGAGGCTCGGCCCGTTGTTTTATTCCAATGACAAACGCGGCATGTTTCTCGGCATGGAAATGGGCGGCGTATCGCACAGCGAAAAAATCGCCAGTCAGATTGACGAAGAAGTGCGCACGATTATTGATAAAGCCTATCGCGAGGTGGAACGCCTGCTCGGCCGTAAACGCAACAAGCTTGAAAAACTCGCGAAGCTGCTGCTTGAAAAAGAAATGGTTGAAGGCGAAGAGTTACAGCAATTGCTGCAAAGCAAGAATCGCCCGGTGCTGGGCTTGTTTTCGTCCGGTAATCATGAGAACGGGAAGACGAAAGCGTGATCCGTCACCCCGGTTGTTTATGAAAATTTCTCCCCAAATATCCGTCTGGAATCACCTCTTTTGCTGTTTCGGTTTGATCTCATTGTTTGCCGCGGCAACGGCAAACTCTCAACCTTCCCTTGTTAAGAAACAATCTGGCGAATTGCCGTCCTTGCCTCATTTTCTCACGACCAATCATCTCTGGCTGCTGCCGGCTTCGAGCATGCAAATCAGTTTGGGCGTTGAAGCGCGATCGGACTGGCAAGCGCCGTTATCAGGTTTGCAGGGCAGATTGCTACGCCTCGGCATGATGCGCGTCGATTTGGGCGCGTCTTCAAACGTTGTGATTCAGATTCGCGGCGCAATCCGGCAACAACTTGAAATCGACGAAACAAGCTCACAACCCAAAGCGGGTTTTCCAGCCAGCGGCACAACCGCAGACGCCGGGGATTTTTCCGTGGGCACAATTGTGCGTCTTGCGCAAAACGCGGCGCAAACCACGGCCTTTGGCATGCGCGCTGAAACCAGATTGCCGAATTCCACTCAAAAGAAAGGCATTGGCACAAACACGACGGATGTGTTTTTAGCGGCAATGCTCTCGCAGAAGTTCGAAAAATTTTTGCTGTTCGGAGAAGTTGGCATGGGCATTCTCACAGCGCCGATTGAAACCGACGAGCAGAATGATGTTTTGACTTATGGTTTGGGCGTATCGTATCGCGCCGGGTCGCGACTTCAGTTTGCGGGAGAAATCAACGGCTATCTCACCACACGCAATATCATTCCGGTGGGCACAGAAGCGCGCGGCGTGGCGCGCGCGGGCGTGAGCTGGCTTTTGAAATCTGTGAATCTCGAACTATCCGCCACGCGCGGATTGACCGTGAATGAAGGAACCTGGGGCGGGATGCTCGGATTAGCGCGAAGGTTTGAGCTTTGAGGCTTTGCTTGCGGATTCAGGTGACCAGAACAAAATGCAAAACTCAGGTTGCGAATATTCTGCCACGGCGTGAGTCCTGACTCAGCGTACCCAATGCCACGGCCAAGCCGTGGCAGAACAGTTGCAATTTTAGGTTAGGGGGTGGAATAGAATAAACTATCCATGTGATCCATCGAAATACTCAATGTGCCATGTCAAATAAGGGCGTTTTGGAAATGTTAATTTATTCCACCCCCTTATATTGCGCCTTGTTACGTCGTATGCACGGCGGGCGCGATTACGATCTTTCGTCCGTTGCCATTGCTGATGGCCTCGCCACCGACGGTCTCGCCATGCTGGCTAATATCCAGGCCGATTTCTTCCTGTTCCAGCGGCACGCGCAGCGGAATCAACATATCCGTCAGTTTGTATAAAACAAACGACCCGCCGAAGCTGAACGCGCTTACGATTACAATCGCGAGCAAGTGATACAGGAAAACCTGCGACGTTCCGTACAGCAATCCCACGCCCTGCGCGAAAATGCCGGTGGCCAGCATGCCCATGATACCGCCCACCCCGTGACAGGGGAAAACATCGAGCGTGTCGTCAAGCGTTGATTTCGATTTTAAATGCACGGCATAATTGCTCACAATGCTTGCCAGCGTGCCAATAAGAATACTCGCGCCCACCGTCACATAACCCGCCGCAGGCGTGATCGCCACAAGCCCGACAACCGCGCCGATGCACGCGCCCAATGCCGAAGGCTTGCGGCCGCGAATACCGTCGAACAAAATCCACGCGAGCATGGCAGCAGCCGAAGCGGTGTTGGTGTTGAGAAACGCCAACGTGGCCGTCTCCGACGCGGCAAGCGCAGAGCCGGCATTGAAGCCGAACCAGCCGAACCACAGCATGCCCGTGCCAAGAATGACGAATGGAATGTTTGCCGGCGTATGCGGTTCGCGCGCGGAATGATCTTTTCTTCTCCCCAAAACCAACGCGCCGGCCAGCGCCGCCAGACCGGCGGACATGTGAACCACCGTACCTCCGGCAAAATCAAGCACGCCCCACTGCCGTAAAAAGCCCTCGGGATGCCAGGTCCAATGCGCGAGCGGGCTGTAAATAAACAAACTGAACAAGCAGATGAAAAGCAGGTAGCTCGAAAAGCGCACGCGCTCGGCAAACGAGCCGGTGATGAGCGCGGGTGTGATGATGGCAAATTTCAGTTGAAAAAGGGCAAACAAGACCAGGGGAATCGTGGGCGCCAAATCCGGATGCGTTGCGCCGCCCACGCCGCTGAACATAAAGTAGGTCAACGGATTACCGATGAACCCGCCGAGGCTGTCGCCGAACGACAGGCTGAATCCCACCACCACCCACAGAATGCTGATGACGCCCAATGCGATAAAGCTTTGCAGCATGGTGGAGATGACGTTTTTGGCGCGCACCATGCCGCCATAGAAAAATGACAAGCCGGGCGTCATGAGCAAAACCAGGCCGGTGGCCGTGAGCATCCACGCCACATCGCCCGCGACGATGGGGCCGCCCGTCACGCTCGGCGCAGAAACCGGAAACATCACTCCAACAAAACTCACGAGCAACAGCAGGCTAAACGGTAAAAACCAGCGCATTTTCATAGGATGCCCTTTCTGTGAAATGGTTTTCCAGCCGCACTATGGTTATAATTTTATTGATTTAGTTTATAAATTTATATAGAAGTGCAGTTTTAATTAATTTCTTAAATAAATTGGCGCGAATATATAACAGATAGTTTGTCAAAACAAGTAAATTTTTAACTAAATTTTCATTTTTACCTAAAAATAAAAACTCTGCCTATCTTTCGATAAACAGAGTTAAGTAATTTACCGGTTTTGAGAAAACCGAACTGATTAACTTACTGCCCTTTCTGAGCGAGTTATCTCAAACACATGGCGCAATATAGCTTCTTGCACGGGCGTTAGATTTTGCTTGCGCCTCGTCATTGCTCGGCGGGCGACTTCGAGCGCCTTGTCCAGCGCATAGGTTTCGCTTGACTCTGCTCCGCCCCAAGTGAACGAAGGAATGAATTTGGCCGGATAGCCCGCGCCAAAAACGTTGCTCATCACGCCCACCACTGTGCCGGTGTTGAACATGGTATTGATGCCGCTTTTGGCATGATCGCCCATGAACAATCCCGCGAACAGCGACCCGCTGTCCACCATTTTTCCGTCAATGTGAACCTTCACGCTGCTGTAGTTGTTTTTGAGATCGCTGTTGTTGGTATCTGCGCCGAGATTGACCCACTCGCCGAGATACGCATGTCCGAGAAAGCCTTCATGCTGCTTGTTGCTGAAGCCGTGAATGATGGAGGCATCGACTTCGCCGCCGATTTTGCACACCGTCCCGATGGAAGTGCCTTCATAGATTTTTGCGCCCATTTTGATGACGGACTTCTTACCGACATATAGCGGCCCCTGCAAGCAGGCATTCGCCATCACCGTCGCGCCCTCGTCGATGAAAATCGGGCCGTCTTCGGCATCGAGCACAACACCGGGTTTGATCGTCGCGCCGGCTGCGATGTGAATATTCTTTTCATCGAGCAGTGTCACGTTCGGATAGATCTTCCCAAGAATTTGGCCACCGAGATTCCGATAGCCGAAATCTTTTTTTATCTCAGACGGATTATTGTTTACCAAATCCCAGGGGAACTCGAGAAATTTTCCAGTGATTTCATGTTGAGAAATGCCGGCAAAATTTTCCGGCATGATTATGCCTCCCCCTTCGATCGCTAGCCCGGCCAATCTTGCTGCAGAAAGCCGTGCGGCGACGATTTTACCGCGATTGCACCAGGCCATCTCCCCGCCCTCAAGCCGGGGGAGATCATTCTCAAACAAAAACCGGCCATTGATCAACAAGCAAGAATTGGCGGGAATTTGATTGACGCGCGCATGCGGATGATTTTCTTTTGTCAAGCCGGCAAGATAGTCGCGCACGAAAAGATGCAGCGTGAAATCGGAATAATGCCGGATGATTTTCTCGAGCAGTGACGTCATGCCGCAGCGCAAATCGAACACCGGGCGGGTGAGGCTGAGTGGGTGGAGATGATTACAGTTTTGATCCTCAAAGAGGCAAAGAGCGGGAAGCATAAAACGAACTTTGTTGTAGATTTTGAATAGACGTTTTAAAAAGATATTACTGAGACGCGATATGCAAAACTCGACCTGATTTTACAGTAGGTAGCGCTAACAAAATTTCAGGAATAAGGGGCTTCAGGTCTGCAAGGCGATTTGTCCCTGCGTGAAGAATCAAAACAGCGAGATCGAACCTGCGCAGATTCTGCTGGAAAAATATGTTTTGATCTGTAGTAATAAACACGTCGAATTGCTGCTGCGCTAACGCCAGGAGTTCGCCATTTTTCTTGCCGGAACACCCCATGCGAGGCACAGTACGAACATTTTGATCGCGAAGCTCTTTGCCAAGCCTATGATCCACACATTCATCTAACAGCACATTCACTTTCTTCCACCCCGGAAATGATTTGTTGTTTTATCTCATACAAAAATGCAAGTATCTGTTCCCTCGTAACCGAGGGAAAACCTTCTAAAAAACTATCTATAGATTCTCCGCCTTCAATATAATCCAACAACGTCTGAACTGGAACTCGCGTTCCAGAAAAAACCGGCGTTCCTCCCATAATGTCCGGGGAGGAGTTGATGATTTTGCTTTTCATGATAACACCATTCGATAGAAGTGCTTTTGAAGGTGATCACTGCACAAATGTACTACAGATTCAGCTACAACCTACTTTACCCTCACTCCCAAGGCGACATGAACAAATTTAGCACGAAATCTTTGCCAAGCAAGGCGAGTTTTTCCCGGCGCGCAGGAACGCAATCCATTTTCACAAACAAATTTTCCCCAACACCGTCGCGGCAGTCGCGCCGGTGACCGAGGGCACGTTCCCGGGATTTCCGGAGGCGGTTTCATTCGCCAACAGGGCAAAGAGAATCGCCTCTTTCGCCTCGCTCGGCACACCGAGAATGTTCGTCGTGATCACTTGCGCCGGCGCAAACTTTTCCTGCAAACCAGCCATCATCACGGGATTTTGCGCGCCGCCGCCGCTCACGATCAATTCCTCGATTTTGCTGCGCGAGGCTTGCAACAGCTCTGCGCCCTGCCAAACCGTGGCGACCGTCAACGCCGTTGCGGTAGCAATAATGTCCTCATTTTTTAGATCATGATGCAAGGCAAGATAAACAAGATGATCAATAAAAGGTTCTCCGAACTCCTCACGGCCGGTAGATTTGGGCAACGGCCGTGAAAAATAAGGATGCTGCAGCAGATGCTGCAATAACTCCGAAGAAACTTTGCCTTGCGAGGCGATTTTGCCGTCTTCATCGAATGCGCGGCCGTAAAGCCTTTGCATCAGCCCATCGATCACCATGTTGGCCGGGCCGGTATCGAACGCCCGGACGTCCTCGAGTGTGCCATTTTTCTTTAACAACGTGAGATTGGCAATGCCGCCAAGATTTAGCACGCCGCGCGTTTTTTGCGGCGACCGTAGCAGCAAAAAATCCATAAGCGGCACCAACGGCGCGCCCTGTCCGCCGAGCGCCATGTCGGCTGCGCGGAAATCTGCAATCGTGATGATGCCGGTACGTTTTGCAATGAGGCTCGGCTCACCGATTTGCAGCGTGCCCGCGGTCGCCACACCCGTAATCGGCTCCGCGTTGGGCAGATGATGCATGGTTTGGCCGTGCGAGCCGATGAGATCGATCTGTTCCGCTTGCAAGCCATGGGCGGCAAGCAGGGCCTTGACCGCCTGTGCAAAGCATTCGCCCACCGCAACATTCAAGCGGCAGATTTGATCGACGGAGCCGCGCCCCGGCAGCGCGGCGCGCAGCAATTGCTCGCGAATCGCCTCGGGATAAGCATAATGCTCGAATGCCAACAGCTTGAATTGCACGGCAATGCCGCTGCCGGCGCATTGCACCAATGCTGCATCAATGCCATCAGCAGAGGTGCCGGAGTTTAGACCAATGATGAGGCGCTCAGATTTGGCGAGGATTTGTAAGAAGCGTTGCATGGGCAATCCCGGAATGAGCATTTGCTTTCAGGAAATGTGGTTTGTTTGCAAGACGGCATAACGCCGTTGCGACGCCGCGAAAATAGCGGGAAATTATACGAAAAGCAACAAGCGTGGAATTTTGGGCTGGCCGGCTGGCGCGGCGTGAAATGGCGCTTGCAATTCTCCTTTGCCCTTTTTATCATTCCTTCATCAAAAACAGTTCGGCTTACGCCCCATCCGCCTGCGGGGGTTGGGGCATTGTTATTTTGGGAGGCTGTCGCCCCATGAAGCACAAGCGGTTCGGAAAAACCGATCTTTGGGTTTCTGAGATGTGTCTCGGCACCATGATGTTCGGCGATCGTTGCAGCGAAAGTGAAGCGGAGCGTATTCTCGGCCAGGCGCGCGAGGCGGGCGTGACGTTTCTCGACACGGCGGCGATGTATTGCGATGGCCGCACGGAAGAGATACTCGGGCGCTTGTTGCGCAGCCAGCGCACCGAATTTGTCATTGCCTCCAAAGTTCACAAAGGCATCGACGCCGGCAGTATTTTGACGAGCATCGATGAAAGCCTGAGCCGGTTGCAAACGGATTATCTCGATCTTTATTTGATTCACTGGCCAAAAGCCGGCATGCGTCTCGATGAAATCATGCGCGCGCTCGATCATGTGGTGAAACAGGGCAAGGCGCGCTATGTCGGCTGCTGCAACTATCCCGCATATCTTTTTTTATTATCCAATGCCGAAGCCGCCCAACATGCTTTCAGTGAAATGGCGTGCCTGCAAATTCCTTACAACCTGATCGAACGCGGCGCAGAAGTTGAAGTTTTACCCATGGCGCACACGCTGGGTCTGGCCGTGACCGCCTATCGTCCGCTGGCCATGGGTCTGCTTGCCGGGAAGTATCAGCACGGTGCGGAATTGCCGGAAGATTCACGCGCGATTACGGATGAACGCATTGGGCGCTGGCTGACGGCGCACGGCGAGGATTTGGCGCGACTTGCCGATTATGCGCAGCAACATCAGCTCAAGATTGGCGAAGTCGCGATTGCCTGGCTGCGGGCATCTCCGGCGGTCACGTGTCCGATTGTGGGGGTCAGCTCGCTCGCGCAATTTCAGGCGAGCCTGCCCGCATTTGAGCTTGAGCTGGAGCCGCAGGAACGCGAGTATATCTCAAACCTCTTCAACACCGAGGTGAAAGAAGAATCCGGCGGCGCTTACAAAGCGCTGCGCCGCAATCTCACGCTGCTCTCCGGCAGTTGAAAAAAATTTGCGCGAACCGTTCTGCGGCATTTTGTGAGCAGGTCGAGGATGACTTGCCGAAACTCTTTGGGTTAGTGTGAATCTAGTTTTGCAATGGGCCTGCCATGCCAAAGGCAAGCGTTTTTCGTTTTGGCTTTGTCGGCGCAGGCCGGATTGCGCGAGTGCATGCAGAGGCGCTGCGCGAACTCGGCGGCGCCGAAATCGTTGCGTGGTCTGCCGGCCATTGGCACAATGCTGAAAAGGCTTCAGGCTCATTCGGCGGCCGGCCGATGACCACCGAGGATTTGCTCAAGCATCCGGAGATTGACGCCGTTCTCATCTCAAGCCCGACGCCGCGGCATCATGAGCAAACGCTTGCGGCCCTGGCGCAGGGCAAACATGTGTTTTGTGAAAAGCCCATGACGCGCACCGACGAGGAAGCGCAGGCGGTGCTCACGGCGGCAAAATCGTCGGAATGCGGTTTCTACGTCGGGCACACCCTGCGATTCTTCTCGCGCTATGCCAAAGCGCGCGAGCTGCTGCGCGCAGGCGCGATCGGCACGCTGCGCCGCGTGGCCAGCCGCCGCTTGAATGCGCCGCCGGCAGAGGGCCGCGCCTCCTGGTTTTTTGATTTTGCGCAAAGCGGCGGCTGCATTCTCGATCTCATGATTCATGATTTCGATTTCTTACAATGGTGTCTCGGCAAGCCCACACGCATCGAGGCTGAAACCGCCCCCAACAAAGATCCCGAAGGCTGGCAGCATGCCATCGTGCATTTGTATTTCAAAGGCGGCGCGCGCGCGGAAGTCGAAGGCAGTTGGCTGCATCATCGTCATGAACGCTCGCTGTTGCTGGAAGGTGATAACGGAAAAATTACCATCGACCCGGACGACGGCCTTCTCCGCCTGGAAAACAGCCAGGGCGCGCGCGTGATCGATGTTCCGGTGGTGGACGGCTACCGCGAGCAAATGCATCACTTCTTAGAGCATCTCCGCTCCGGCGCGCCGCTGCTCGTCACACCGCAAGACGCTGCCAGCGCGCTAGCAATTGCGTTGACAGCTTTGCAAAAACTTGGAAAGGAATAGAGGAATCACGATTCATCATTAGCCATTGATCCTCCAAACAATTATCTCTTTATCTCTTTTACTTCTACTATGCCTCACTTAGCTCTCCTCGGCGGCGCGCCCGTGCGCACAAAATCTTTTCCGAAGTGGCCGATCCTGCGTCCCGCGCAAGCCGCGGCTTTGCACAAAGCCTGGGAAGGCGGCGTCTGGGGAATTCGTAGTCCGCAGGTGGCCGAGTTTGAAAAGCGATTTGCTGAATTTCAACACGCGAAATATGCGCTGGCGATGTGCAACGGCACCGCGAGTTTATGGGTCGCGCTTAAAGCCTGCGGAGTAAAAGCCGGCGATGAAGTAATTATTCCGCCTTACACGTTCATTGCCACGGCCTCTGCCGTTCTGATGGCCAACGCGGTTCCTGTCTTTGTCGATATCGATCCGAATACCTACAATCTCGATCCCACCTTGCTCGAGGCCGCGATTACAACCCGCACCAAGGCGATTATGCCGGTGCATATCGCCGGGCAGCCGGCTGATCTGGACGCGATTTTAGCGATTGCCCGGAAATATCGCCTGGCTGTGATTGAAGACGCGGCGCAGGCGCATGGCGCGGAATGGCGGGGTCGCCGCGTCGGCGCCCTTGGCGACCTCGGCTCGTTCTCATTTCAATCATCAAAAAACATGAGCGCGGGAGAAGGCGGGGCTCTGGTTTCGGATTCCAAAGAGCTGATGGATCGATGCTTTTCGTATTACAATTGCGGCCGCGTGCGCGAAGGCGCCTGGTACGATCATCGCGTGCTGGGCTCTAACATGCGCATGACGGCCTGGTCTGCCGCAGTATTGACCGCGCAGTTTGCCACCATTGCTGAAGACATGGAATTACGCGATCACAACGCGGGTTATCTTGATCAGCGTTTGTGCGAGATTCCCGGCATTCAGCCGCTTGTGATTCACCCACAGGCCACGCGGCATGCGCGTCATTTGTACATTTTCCGCTACGACGCCGAGGCCTTCGAACATCTGCCGCGTGAAAAATTTCTTGCAGCCCTGCAAGCCGAGGGCATTCCGGCTTACAAGGGTTATACCCCGCTTTATCGCGAGCCGATGTTCGGCCTCGACCCGCGCGAGTATCCCTGGCTGGAGGGTTGCAATTATCACGATCTGCGTTTGCCGGTGTGTGAGCATGCCTGCGAAGAAGAAGCGGTTTGGCTGGCGCAAAGCGTGCTGCTCGGCAGCGCTGCAGACATGGAAGACATCGTGCGCGCGGTGGCCAAGATTCATCAGAATGTCGGTGAGTTAGTTGAACCAAGTCATGGCGGGGCGTTGTCCGAAACTGCCGTCTTGACCGAGTAAAAACGGGCGTTTTGCAGACACTCCAATAATCGCTTGCTTACGGCTGATGCGTTACAAAATTCCCTGGCTTAATCATTTCATCGAGCTTGTCGTCGTCTTTATCGGCATCACAGCGGCATTTGCGCTCAACAGTTGGTGGGAAAATCACAAGCAGGTGCAAGCTGAGCGCATGTATCTTAGCGACTTTTCCCAAGATTTGCTCTCCGATGCCGAATCGCTGCATGCGATAATTCCCGCTAATGAAGCCAAGCTCAACCGTGTTGGGCGATTCCTGTGGCAGGATTTACAAAACAATCAATGGCCGGTTGATTCCGCCGCCGCCATCCTGGTTGAAACGCTGAGCGCGCAAACCTTTGCCCCCAAGAACAGTACCTATGAGTCCATCAAGAACAGCGGGAATCTGGGCCTTCTGTCGGATTACAGATTAAGAAAAGAACTCATTGCATATTACGAGATCTTTTCCGAGGTGGCGCTGAAAGAACGCGTCTATTTTGAATGGCTCAATGCGTTCATTCTGCCTTTTATCAACGCCAACATGGATGTCCTCAAGCGCGAAATCAAAACTGAACCCGCGATTAGAAATCATGTGTTCAAGAATCTGATTGCCGGCTATTATGTATTTTTGCAGCAGAACCTTGACATGTACAAAACCGTTCAAACAATGAACGACAGCCTGAAAACAAGATTGTCGCAGGCCCAAAAGTGATCAAACACAGAGGCCGCGTGAACTGGCCTGACGCTGCCCCTGACAGGTTCGAAGTTCTGAGAACAGATGTATGCGTTGGCTTGTCGCAACCCTTGTTATTCTCAATGCCGGTGGGATGACATTCGAGGGCACGCGTGCGCTCATCGTCGGTGATTACGTCACACCCAAAAGCGGCGCACATGCCGGACAACTTTCAGCTCTAATAAAAATTTCATGTTTGTGAGGTATTCTCATGCGCATGAGTGAAAGAGGCAAACGGCTGCTGGCCGAGTGGGAAGGCTCAAAGCCCCACGTCTATTTGGATGTAAAAGGCTTGCCCACGATCGGCGTCGGCCATTTACTCACGAAGGATGAACTGACATCCGGCAAACTGTATATCAAGGGCGTTGCGCTCGATCATCGCAACGGCTTGACGGCGCAGCAAGCCATTGATTTGCTCGAACAAGACCTGATCGAGTTCGAAAACACGATCACCGGCGCGGTGGTTGTGCCGCTCAATCAGAATCAA
Organism: Cytophagia bacterium CHB2; assembly: GCA_030263535.1. NCBI lineage: Bacteria > Pseudomonadati > Bacteroidota > Cytophagia > Cytophagia bacterium CHB2. The sequence goes on along the minus strand of SZPB01000138.1, from coordinate 299 downwards.
TTCGATGCCTTGGTCTCCTTTTCATTCAATGTCGGCTCGACCGCGTTCACAAACAGCACGCTGCTCAAATTGCTCAATCAGGGGCTCTATCAAGAAGTGCCGGCGCAACTGCGGCGCTGGGTTTATGGCGCAAACAAAGTCATTCCCGGCCTGGTGAATCGCCGCGAAAAAGAAATAGCCTTGTGGCTGGCGTGATATGCTGGCTTCGACAAGCTCAGCCAACGTGCTTCGCCTGTGCTTGCCCAGAAACTCGGCATCGTCAAGCTCAGCCAACGTGCTTCGCCTGTGCTTGCCCAGAA
>SZPB01000137.1 GCA_030263535.1 Cytophagia bacterium CHB2 | reverse complement strand
ATGCGGAATGATATCGGACATCTGCTGAAACCAAAATGCCGAAATTTGCGTGAGCACGCGGCCTTTGTGCGGAATACCCTGCGGCAGAATCACATCGAAAGCGGAGAGGCGATCGGTCGCGACCAACAGCAAATGCTCGCCGAGATCGTAAATGTCGCGCACTTTGCCGCGGGCTTTGAGTTTCAGGGTAGAAAAATCGGTTTGCGATACGATGGAAAGTTTGGTTGAAAAGGACATGGCGATACACAAACTTTTTCAAGTTATGCGTTGGTGTCTGGCAAGGTGCGCGCAACCACGTCAATGCTCCTCGGCCCAAATTTTTGGCCCGCAGATCTAATGCACACTTGCCACCAACAAATACACATCATCCCGCCTCGGGCCACCGGACCATTGTTCCAAACCGGTGATGATGCGATCGGCAATGTCGTTGGCGGGCATGTCGAGCGCCGGTTGGCAAAAATTCAACATGCCGCGCAGGCCCAGGGCTTCGTTGTTTGCATTCTCCGCTTCGATGATGCCATCGGTGTACATCAACAGTTTGTCGCCCGTAGCGATATTTGTCACCTGCTGCCGAAAACGTTCCTCGGGCGCTTGATCGAACCCGACGATGGGATTCTGCGATTCGAGCTTTTCGAATTTGCCCGGGCGATTGCGCCAGATGATGGCTGCCGGATGCGCGCTGCCGGCATAGGTGAGCGTTTGGCGCGTGAAATCGAGTTTGCAGATGAACATGGTGAGAAACATGCCGGTGCCGGCAAACGATTCGCACACAAAATCGTTGAAATGATGCAGCATGATGCGAGGCTCATGTTGCTCGCGCACGAGCCGGCGGATTTCGCTGGCCATGCGGTTCACCAACAGCGCGGCGGTAATGCCGTGTCCGGTGACATCGACCAGGGTGAGCGTGATTTGCTGCGGATTGTCGTAATAAATGTCGGCGAAATCGCCGCCGACGCCGATCATCGGCAGGTAACGCACGGCAACATCGAGAAACTCGTTTTGCAGCGGCCGCGGCACCAGGCTGTGCTGCACTTGCTCCGCCAGTTTCAAATCGCGCGCAATCATCTCCTGGTGGCGTTGAATCTCGCGGCGTTGCGCCTCGATTTGCAAACGCATAGCCCGCCGTTCCAGCGCTTGCCGCGCTTTCATGCGAAACTCGCGCATGTCAATCGGCTTGGTAAGATATTCGTAGGCGCCGAGCCGCATGGCTTCGACCGCGGACGAAACCGTGCCATGGCCGGTGAGGATCAATACTTCGGTGTAGGGATTCTTGCTTTTGCTGGAGCGCAAGACGGAGATGCCATCGACATCTTGCATGTGCAGGTCGGTGATGACCAAATCGAAATTATCTGCGACGATCTTTTCGAGCGCGGCGTCGCCGTCCGGCGCGCTTTCCACGCGATGCCCGTCTTTGGTCAAAACTTCGCTGAGAAGCTGTCGAATCGCTTTTTCGTCATCAACGATGAGAATATCAGACATGACAAAATGAGGACTAGCGAAGAGGATGTGTCTGTTAGTTATTGATCAACATGTGAGCGCAGCCTGGCCGGCCGTGATCGTGCCGGCAAGCTTCGCGTGGTTCGAAATCAAGCCGCACTCGGCTGATTATAATGAATTGCCAGCAAGGTGATGTCGTCGCTTTGCATTTCGCCGGAGGTGAAGCGTTTTACCTCGTTGGTGATCGCATCAATCATGGCCGCGGCTGAAACGTTTTGCTCGGCGAGGCGGCTGTAAATCGTGGCTTCGATGCGCTTTTCGGAGAATTCTTCATCTTCGGAATTTTTCGCCTCGCTCACGCCGTCGGTGTACATCACCACCCAATCGCCGTCCTGCAACGTGACAGTCTCGGATTCATAGCGCGCGCCCGGAAACATGCCGAGCAAAAGCCCGCCCTTATCCAGCAAGCGGAACGTTGGTTGCTCTTGCGCGGAGTTCTTGGCATTGAATAGGTAGGGATGGTTATGCCCGGCGTTGACGTAGGTCAACGAATTGTTTGTCACGTCCAGCACGGCAATGAAGCAGGTGATGAACTTATCCGCCGTGGTGTTGGCATAGACGGAGTTGTTAATGCGCGCCACGATTTGATCGATGGGCACTTCTGCCGTCATCAACGCGTGCAGCGTGGCTTGCAGATTGGACATGATAATCGCGGCAGGAATGCCCTTGCCGGAGACGTCGGCAACGGTGAGAAGGTAACGATTGCCATCAATGGGAAAATAATCGAAGTAATCGCCGCCAACTTGATGCGTGGGAATGTTAATGGCAGCGAGTTCGTAGCCGGCAAGCTTGGGCGCGGCTTTGGGTAGCAACCGTTGCTGAATTTCACGCGCGATCGCAAGCTCCTCTTCTAGGCGCTGTTTTTCGAGGGTCACTTTGAAGAGCCGCGCATTTTCAAGTGAAATCATCGCCGTGTTGGCCAGCGTCGAGGCAAACTCGATTTCCTCCTGCACGAAATCACCTTTGGTGATTTTTTCGCCGAGCAGCAGCGCGCCACGCACAACGTCCTGGCTGATGATCGGGATGAGCAACACGCCGCCCGCGGCGGCTAGCTGTTCCGACCATTCCGGTTCTTGCGGCGCGAGATCAAGCTTTGACTTTTTGACAAAATAGGGCTCTTTGAGCTTGCGCAGCCAGGCAAGAAAATCGGCATTCTCGAAAACCGGGTTTTGCAGCAGGCCCTTGTTCACCTGCAAATCCAGGCGCTCGCCATCTTCCACAAAGATGCCGCAGCGTTGCACCATCAATTCGCCCATCAGCGCATAGGCCAGCACACTCGCGATTTTGTCGCTTTCAAACGTCGAATTGAGTTCCTTGCCGATGTCGAACAGGGTATTAAGCTCTTGAATTTTTTTGTCGAGTTTGCGGTTAACATCGCGCAACTCTTGAAACACCATGCCGTTCTCAACCGCGGTTGCCGCGAGATTCGCCAGCGAATTCAGGTACTCCAGCTCGCCGGGCGTGAAATCTAAGCCATTTTGTTTGCGGCCAAAGACCATCAAGCCCAGGCATTTGTAATTCGCGATGATCGGCACAACGAGTTGCAGGCCGAGCTTATACAGGAATGCGCTCCAGGCGCCGCCGCCGTCTTCATCGTTGAGCGTGAGAATGCTCGGTTCGTGCAGGTCGATCATGATCTCGCGGCCGATGTGGGTTTGTTGCAAGCCCTTGACCGTTTCAATCACAAAACGTTTTTCCCCGCGCGCCAGCAAGACCAAGCCCTTGCCGACCATCATTTTTCCCATCGGCGTCAACAGCAACGTGTCGAGGATGTTTTTGAGGTGCAGGGAGGAGTTCAGGGTTTTAGAGACATCAAACAATGCTTGCAGCTCGACCAGACGTTCATCCAATTCCCGGGAAAGTTGGCGATTGGTGCCGGTGCGATGGCCGGGGTGGCGTTGTTTATGCTGGTAATTGTTGGAGGTACGTTGCGGCCGGGTGGAGGCGCGGCCGTGGTTGGTGGTTCGCTGTGCATAAGGGCGCTGGCGGACTTCCATCGGCGCATCACCGCGCGTCAATCCGGTCGAAATCGGCGCGCGCGGCGGCATATTCGGTTTTTTGCTAGGCATGTTCCATCATCACAAGTCATAAAAGGTTTGGCCGCAATCATACGCGTCACTAGAAAAGTTGCGATCGGAGAGTTGCCCGAATCTATCCCGCCCTCGAATTCGAAAGAGGCGCAACGGCCTCAAACGCGCTACTAGTGACTGTGCGGCGTGGGTAAGAAATTATTGCTGTTTTTGATTATTCATGAAGTACTTGACCAACTTCACTTGATTCTTGGGGCCGGGTTTGAGTTCGAAGTTGATCTCGTCCATCAACGATTGCATGAGGTAGACGCCGAGGCCGCCCACACGCATTTCCTGCATATATCGTTTCATGTCGGGCGCGCGCAGCTTGCTGGGATCAAACCCCCGGCCTTGATCGGTGATGATCACGCTCATTTTTTGGCCGGGATAATCGACCTGGATCACGATGTCGATAATCTTTTTGGCGTCGCCGCTGTAGGCGTGTTCGATCACGTTGGTGCAGGCTTCATCCACCGCCAGCTCGATTTTGTTGGCATCCTCTTCCGGAAAGCCGACTTTGCGAGCGACGCGTGAGACGAACTCGCGGATGATCTCGAGATTCTCGGTCTGGCTCGGAATACGAAGGTGATATTTATTCTTCGTGAGCTGTTTTTTCACGGCGTGCGTCATTTTTGGTTCGTAAAACTTTGGAGCGCGTGTTGTTCGTCGTCGCGAATTTCATAAAGCGTGGGAAACCCGAGCAGATCAAAGACGCGGAAGATCTTGGGCGTCATGTTGGTAAGTTTGATGTCGCCTTTGTTGTCACGCACTTCTTCGATGAACCCCATAAACACGCCCAGACCGGCGCTGCTGATGTAGGTCAATTCCTTGAAATTCACCACGATCTTGTAGCGTTTTTGATCAAGCAGCTTTTGAATTTCGCGCTCGAGATCGGAAGCGGTATGCGCGTCTAGAAAACCTTTGATGCGAAGCACGCTGACTTCGCCGTTGTCCACGCGCATTACCTCGAAGCCATTCATGCACAATCCTCCTTCAATATAAACTCACGATAAGTTTTTTCGCGGTAAGCCAGCAGCAGGTTGATCGCTCGCCTTCCCGGCTTCTTGACGTGGTGCACTGCCGCGCCAGGGAACGTTGAAACCGTCTTGCATTAAGACCTGCCAAGGTTGGCGTTTATAGCTAAGGGTAGGCGTTCTCGCTGTGGGTTGAGCCGCAATATAACCAATTTTACTCAAAAACAAAGCAAAATTTCGCGAAAATCATTTAACGAGAGAACGCAACAACCTCAATATCGAACGGGCTGATCAAATCATTGTAACCCGGCAACACCGCGCCCGTTTTTGAGATGATCACCGTGCGGCCGCGCAGCGTATCAGCAATATAGCATGACGAGTCAAACGAGCTTACTGACAGCGCTTGCGGCCGGTCAAAGCCATTCACTTCAAACAACATCTCACCCGCCGCGCCGAACTTGAGCACACGGCTGTCCCGAAAGAAATTCAACGATTCATCAATCACCCAGCACGCGCCGGTGAGCTGATCGACGGCAACGCGCGAGGCGAAACGAAACGAGGCATTTGCTTTGAAACGGTTGTTGCCCTCGCGGTCGACGCAAATGACGCTATCGCCCAGCGCGATCCACGCGGCGCCGGTATTCTGATCAAAATCAATTGCGCGAGGTTTGCCGGAGATGAGATTTTGTGTCGTGATCGACAGGGTATCGACCACGGGCTGGCTGGCGATTCTTAGCAGCCGGCCATTGAGCGCCGTTAACGCCCACAATTCGTTGGTGAACTTGTTGTAAGCAAGCGCCGCGAGTTGATGAACATTTTTGCGCTGCGCGATTTGCCGGCCTTCGTGATCAAAGCGCAGGAGGCCTTTGCCCAAGCTGTCTGCCACCCAAATGCTGCCATCACTTGCATCCAGCGCAAAATCAACGATGCCAGCGAAATCGCCGAAGCGCCCCAAGGGATTGCCGTTCAAATCAAAACGCGCCAACTCTCCGCTGGTCAAGCTCGGGCGATCGGTCAGCAGCGCCCAGACCGAGCCGCGCTGCGGATCCACCGTGATGCGGAACGCCGGGAGAAAAAGCAGCGTGCGCGTAATCACGTGCTGCCCGTCGTGCGATAATTTCACGATGCTGCGATCATCGAAATCTGCCACCCAGGTCAATGTTGGTCCGGGTGTTACCGTCGCAGTGGCAGAGGGCGGAGATTCGAAATCATTCACGCGCGCCGTGAGGCGATAGCTGTGGGCCACGCCATAACTTGCGTCGGTATCGAGAAAGCGGTTTTGCCGCGGGCCAAGATCGGCAATGCGCAAGAAGTCCGAATCAGTCGCGCGTTTGCGATAGAGGCGGTAACCGCTGAGATCGCGCAAGCGCAAGGCATCCCAGCGCACTTCGATTGTGTCGAGGATCGAAACAACCGAAAGCCCGGTGGGTCGGCCTCCCGTTTCAGGATTTTCTGGATCAAGCGGATTCACATGCTGGCGGTCGCTGCAACCGGCCAACAGCAGAACAATAAACCAAATTTTCAAACACGAGAATTTTGACCAGGCAGCATAACAAACACCTCGGCGCGCGTCCGGTATGCGCGCATATGCAGCATATGCGGAGAGTTTAGAAAAATAAATCCGCATGGAATGTGTGACACTCAATTCTTAACAAACAGGCAAGAATGAAACGGGCCCCGAGTCTGCGTCGGGATTGTCATGTGCAGGAGCATCAAGCTTTGGAGCCTACTTTACCTTCATTTGGTGAATTTTGCGGCAAGGCGGATTGAAGATCGTACAGGCATTGCATCTAGCGTGATGAAAATAAACAATTCGGGAAGGCAAGTCAAGAAATTTGTTGAATGTTTAGTCCCGGCTTTCTATCTTGCGTGCCATTTTCTAAAACGACAAGCGCAGATGCAATATTAGAACAACCGGCTGTGTGGCGATGATCATCGATCACGGCCGGGCTACCGACGACGGCTTACGAATTTTGGCACGCATGCTCGATCTCAACCATCTGAATCCCCCGCAACGTCAAGCTGTGCAACACACCGAAGGTCCTCTGCTCATTTTGGCCGGCGCCGGCTCCGGCAAGACGCGTGTGATTACATATCGCCTGGCTTATTTGCTGCTTCACAAGAGAGTGCCGGCGCAGCAGTTGCTGGCGGTCACTTTCACCAATAAAGCCGCGCAGGAAATGCAGGAACGTCTGCGGCGACTGGCCGGCGCGCCGGCGCAAAAAGCCACAATCTCCACGTTTCACGCGCTGGGTGTCCGCATTTTGCGGCAACAAGCGCAACACCTCGGCTACCGCAAAAATTTTGTGATTTATGATCAACACGATCAGCTCGCGCTGGTGCGTGAAATTGTGAAAGAACGCGCATTGGATTTTGCCGGCCATAACGCCTTCGCCTTGCTCGGACGCATTTCCTCCGCAAAAAACAACGCCGAACCGCCGGACAAGTTTGCGCAACAATCGAATCCCGAAGAAATGCTGTTTGGCGATTTGTACGAACATTATTTGCAGCGCACGCGCAATTGCAACGCTGTTGACTTTGATGACATTCTGCTGCTCGCTACGCATTTACTTGAAAATCATCCTGACATTCGGCGGTTTTATCAGGAACAATTCCGCTACCTCATGGTTGATGAGTATCAAGATACCAATTCCCTGCAATATCGTTTTATCTCGTTGTTGCTGGGCGGGCATCGCAATCTTTGCGTGGTGGGCGACGACGATCAAGCAATCTATTCGTGGCGCGGAGCCAATCCCGAGATCATTCTGCAATTCGAACAGCACTTTGCGGGCGCGCGCGTGATCAAGCTCGAACAAAATTACCGCTCGACGCAGATAATCTTGCACGCCGCCAATACAGTGATCAAAAACAATCTCCGCCGCAAGGCGAAAGAATTGTGGTCGGCGCGGAATGGCGGCCAGTTGATCAAAATTCTCAAGGCGGAAAACGAAAACGACGAAGCCGAACAAGTTATGAGCGCCATCACGACCAAAAAATTGCTCGATCCCAAAATCCGATTCAGCGATTTTGCCGTGTTGGTGCGCACCAACTTTCAATTACGGCCGCTTGAAGAAGCCGCGCGCAACGCCAATTTGCCCTATCAACTCATCGGCGGCTCCTCGTTTTACGAACGGCCCGAGATTCGCACGCTCATCGCCTATTTGAAGATGATGCGCAACCCGGATGACGAGTTGAGCCTCAAGCGCGCCTTGGAATTTCCCCGGCGCGGCGTGGGCGCAACGACGTTGTTGAAGCTGCATGAACATTGCCAGAAAACCAATCGCAACCTCTTCCGCGCGTTTTATGACGCCCAGCAGTTGGAAGACATCCGGCCGGCCGCGCTGCATGCGATTACCAGCTTCGTTCATCTCATCGAGAAGTATCGCAACCGTTTCCGACATGAAAAGCTCAGCGTCGTTACGGAAGAATTGGTGAAAGAAGTGGAGTATATCAAGGCGCTGGAAGAGACCACGGCCGAGGTTAAATCGCGCGAAGCGAAAGTCATCAACGTGCGCGAGTTTATCGACAGCCTGAAGCGGTTCGAGCAGAATAGCGATGACCCTTCGCTTACGGGATTTCTCGATCGCGTGAGCTTGATTTCGGACAGCGATTATCTCAACGAGAAAGTCGATCGCGCGATTTTCCTGACGATGCACTCTGCCAAAGGCCTGGAGTTTCCTTATGTATTTCTGTTCGGCATGAATGACGGCCAGTTTCCCAGCAATCGCGCGCTGGAAAGCGGGACGATTGAAGAGGAACGCCGTTTGTGTTATGTCGCCATTACGCGCGCGCAACGCGAGCTTGCGCTCAGCTATTCCACCAAAAAGACGCGGTATAAAGAAATGCTGGAACTGCAACCCTCGCGGTTCATTCAAGAGATGCCGGCGGAAGTTTTGGAAACGTCCACGCTTGCGCAGGAGACGCCCGAGCAAACGGCGCTGCGCGAAGCGGCAGAGCGTGATGACGTGGCGCTTTTGCTGCGCCGCTTTCGTGAAAACAATTTCAAATTATGAGTATTTTGCCGCGCGCCGCTTGCGCTACCGCGGCATAAATTGATCACACGTTTGTCAACTATGCGAATTACACCAACAGTCAGCCGCCCTCGCCAAATTGTTTTGCACTTCTTATTGAGTTCGTTCTTGCTGCTTGGCGATGCCTTTGCTCAAAACCATGCTTTCTTAAGCGGATTTGTGAGAGATGCCGACAGCCGGGAGGCGTTGATTGGCGCGAATGTTATGGTTTCGGGAGCCAACCTGGGGGCGGCAACGAACGTCGAAGGCTACTTTGTCGTGAACGGCATTCCGCCGGGAACGTATGAGGTGACGATCAACTACATTGGCTACAAAAAGCAGCGCGAGAAAATCAGTTTTGCGGCGCGGGAGAAAGTTGTCAAAAATTTCCTGCTCGCAGTCCAGCCGATTGAAGCCGGCGGCGTTACGGTGACTGCGGATCAGGAAGCCGCGCAACGCGATCTTCGCATTGCCCAGCTCAACGTCAGTGTACGCAGCATTCAAAGCCTGCCGCGCGTGGTTGAAACCGACGTGTTTCGCGCGTTGCAATTTTTGCCCGGGGTGACCGGCACCTCCGATTATAGCACGGCGCTGGCTGTGCGCGGCGGAAACACGGATCAAAACCTCATCACGCTTGACGGCATCACGGTTTACAATCCCTCGCACATCGGCGGTTTGTTTTCTAATTTCATTACCGATGCCCTTAAAGACGCGAATCTCATGAAAGGCGGCTTTCCGGCGGAGTATGGCGGCCGTTTGTCCTCGGTGTTGCGCCTCACGAGCCGCGAAGGCAACAGCCAAAAATTTGCCGGTTCGGCGGCCATCAGTTTGCTGAGTTCACAGGCCACGCTCGAAGGGCCAATTAACAAAGGCGCCTGGCTGTTGGCGCTGCGCCGCACGTACATCGATCAAGTGTTGAATGCCGCGCGCAGCGCCGGCATTACGGATTTCGAGTTGCCCTACTATTTTTATGATGTACAAGGACACGTGTTTCAAGATTTGTCGCCTCGCGATCGCGTGTCTTTCAGCATGTACCTCGGCCGCGATGCGCTGGATTGGGAAGATCTCACGCTCGTGGCAAATTGGGGGAATCGTACGTTTGCATTGAATTGGCGCCATTTGTTCAACCATCAATTGTTTTCGAATTTCATGGTGGCCAGCAGCCGCTTTGACACCAAATTCGGCATCGGCGGTGACGGCGGCGCGTTCGGGTTGAATGAAATCCTCGATCATACCTTCAAAGGTGATCTCACGTATTTCCTCACCAATCAACACGAAATCAAATTCGGCTTTGAAGCCAAAAAACTGAGCTTCGAATACCGTAACGAGTTCGATAATCGCAGTCTTGGCGGCATCAAACAAGAGCCGTTTTACGCGGCGGCTTATTTGCAGGATTTGTGGCGGCCGGCCACGCGTTTGACCGTGCAACCCGGCGTGCGCTTGAGTTATTTTAATAAAGCGACCACAGAACTGCGGCTGGAACCGCGCCTGTCCGCGCGCTATCGTCTCGGCGACAACTCTGCGGTTTCGGCTTCGTGGGGATGGTTCAATCAGTATATCTCCACCGTGCAAGATGAGTTGAATCCTTCGTTCATCGATTTTTGGTTTTCATTCGACAAGACGCTCGATCCCGGCCATTCCAAACATTATATCGTAGGTTACGAAACAGAACTGGCAAGCTCCGGTTTGAATCTGACCGTGGAAGGTTACTATAAAACGCTGCACAACTTGCTCGCCTTTCGCGAAACGCGTTCGTCTTTCACGCAAGAGCTCGATTTCACCATTCTCAACGTTTTCCGCAAGGCCGACGGCGAGGCCTATGGTTTCGAGATGCTGTTGAAAAAGCCGCTCGGCCGTTTGAATGGCTGGTTATCCTATTCGCTGGCGTATGTCTATAAAGTCGGGCAAACCATCAACGATCTTTTCACGCGCTACCCGCCGTCCTGGGATCGCCGCCATGCGTTGAATGTTGTGGCGAGTTACAATCTCAGTCGCAAGTGGGAGGTGGGTATTTTGTTCAAGCTCGGAACGGGGTTCCCGTATACGCAAGCCAGCGGCAGTTTTGAGTACGATGTGTTAGGCGAACCGCGCGATCGGCGCATCATTTTTGATAGAGTCAACGGCGTACGTTATCCGGATTATCATCGCCTCGACCTCAGTTTCACGCGCCATTATTTCTTCAAGGCTTGGCAAATGGATTTGTCGTTGAATATCGTCAACCTGTACAATCGCAAGAACATTTTTTATTATGTGTGGGATTTCGACAAGAATCCGGCAGAGCGGGATGAAGTGCCGCTGTTTCCGTTTTTGCCGAGCATCGGCGTGAGTGCAAAATTTTGAGAAAGAATAGCGCGGTATATCTGGAAGAAGAGAAAGCCGCGGCGCAATGCCGCGACTGAATGCGTCATAAAGCATATTTGATAACGACGAAACCCAAGATCAACAACACGGTAAACCCCAGCGCGAACCAATCGAAGTAACGGTCGATTTTTTCCTTGATGGCAGCGCCAAAGACGCGAATCAGGCCCGCCACCAGAAAGAATCGCATCGACCGTCCCACAATCGAAGCAGCAACGAATTCGGCAAAGTTGATTGTGAAGACGCCGCCGGCAATGGTAAAAACTTTGTAGGGAATAGGCGTAAACGCCGCCGTAAAGATGGCAAGAAAGGCATTATCGTTATACTTCTGCGCAACAAGATTGAAAACCTCATGCGTGAAGCCTGGAATATTCGCAAAAAAGAAATCACTCACGAGATGCCAGAGTTGCCAGCCGATCAGATAGCCCAACATGCCGCCAATCACCGAGCAGGCTGAGCACACAGCAGCGTACCACATGCTGCGTTCCGGGCGAGACATGGCAAGCGCCATAAGAAGTGGATCCGGGGGAATTGGAAAAAATGACGACTCGGCCAGTGAGAGACCGGCAAGCGCAGGCGTGCCATAGGGCGTGTGTGCCCAATGCAAAACCCAATCATACATCCGGCGAATGACATGCGGTTTTTTTTGTGAGGTTGAGGTCGAAACTGTGCTAGAATTTGGCATAATGAAATTCAGTCCTAAAGATGCAATTGTAGTTTTTCATCCAAAAATTGACTTTGAAATGTACAGAAAATGCACTAGTTTTGCAAACAAGTGCTGAACATTTTTTCACAGTAATTCAGGTCTGCGTCCGGGAGTTTGCAGACTGTGCTAAAACGTGGGAAAGCCGCGCCTTGAGCCTGTCGAAGCCGTACCCTGAGCTTGTCGAAGGGCGCCAATCCCATGTTGCGGATCGACAGATCAGACGGGCAAGCAGCAGTGCAGGCGAATGTTTTATTTCTGCAATCATCCCGGGCCAGGAAGAACCAACGTGGATATTCACTTGAGAAGGGAGAGACATCTTGAAAACCGGACGAAACGATCCTTGCCCATGTGGCAGCGGCAAAAAGTATAAGAAATGCTGCATGGAGAAAGACGAAGAAGCTGCTCGCTTGGCGCAATTAGAACTGCAAAAAGCAAGAGCAGCAGAAGAAAATTCGGCGGCGGAAGCTCATGTGGCCGGAGAAGGCGATGAGGGCGAGGGAAAAACAGAGCCGCATTCTGGCTCTGCTGAGCCGCAGCCCAATCTGACGCGATTGCGGCAGCCCGTTAAGAGTGACAAAGGTGCGCCGAGCCGGGCGATGAGAATCCGTTCGAAAGACTTTGCAAAACGCTGGACAACGCGCAAGCGCGCGGAGGGTTAATGCCGGTACGATCTCACTTGACCCCCTGCACGGTTACAGCAAACTGTGCAAGGCGTTGAGCTTTTGCAGCATTTTTGCTTGCTTCGTTCAGCGCAGGGTATTTGACGACTTACTTTGTTGATCTTTTTTCTGGAAACGATTTTGCGTTTCGGCGAATATTCATCCTCTGTGTAATTTCAAACGCCAATGCTGTTGCTGTTTGATCTTCCTCTATCGTAATCCACTCACAATGCGCCATCTTGCGAAACCACGTCAATTGCCGCTTGGCGTATTGCCGCGTGTGGCGCTGAATCAATTCTTTCATCGTTTCGAAGGAGATTTCTCCGGCAAGAAATTGAAAGCACTCCTGGTAGCCCACCGTTTGTAAAGCATTCAAATCACGCGAAAAACCGAGCGCGTGCAAGCGCCGGCATTCATCCAGCAAACCTGCTTCCAGCATCTGCTCGACGCGCCGATTGATGCGCTGATAAAGCCTGGCGCGATCCATTGTCAAACAAAAAACGAGATACGCAAACGGCGCAGGCTCCGCCTTTTGTTGCTGCAAGGCGCTAAGGCTGAGGCCGGAGATTTGATAAACTTCCAGCGCGCGCACGATGCGATGGGCATCGTTAATGTGCAGGCGGGCGGCGGCCTGCGGATCAATCTGCTTCAATTCGGCGTGTAATGCGCTGCTGCCTTCGTTTTGCAGGCGATGCTTGAGGTGGGCGCGCACGCTCAAATCAGAAGGCAGCGCAGCCGAGAAACCTTCCAGCAAGGCCTGCAAATAAAAACCCGAGCCGCCCACGATCAGCGGCAGCTTGCCGGCATTTAGAATGTCCAGCACAACGCGGCGCGCCGCGCGGCCGTATTCACCGGCCGTATAAATTTCATCCGGGTTGCGAATGTCGATGAAATGATGAGGCGCCTGCCGGAGTTGTTCTGGGGTGGGCTTGGCCGTGCCGATGTCCATGTCGCGGTAGACTTGGCGAGAGTCAGCAGATATGATTTCGGCGGGAACATGCCGCGCTAATTCCAGCGCGACCTCGGTTTTGCCGGCGGCGGTCGGACCGGTAATCACGAGGGCGTGTGAGAAAGAAGTTCGGCGATCGATCACAGGAACAGAATTTCTTGATAAGGCTGTTTACTGTTCCCAAACTATCAGGTTTTCGAAGAATTGCAATGAGATTTTTTTGCGCGCTTACCCTGGCTTTTTGACAAGCTCAAATCAGCTAAGGATTGCCATTTAAATAACTCACTCATTTTCTTTAAACCGCTAATCAACGCGAATGTTCGCTAATGTCTTTTAATTCGCGATGATTCGCGTCTATTCGCGGTTCGAGATTAGGAAAGTTATTTAATCGTCGATCCTAACAGCGCCGGGCCTAAATCGTGAGGTGACGCAAACAGCCGCCTGGATTTGCGCCACCTCACATTGCAAGAATGCTCAAACACATTTGTACACCTCTGCCGTTATTCCGCTTGAGTCAGCAGCGTCTTTTCCATTAACAAATGGTGTAGAGAAGCGAAGTATTCTTCCTTGCCCTCCTCCGATTGCGGCGGAACCGGTATGGTAACCAGCGCCTTGTCGCTCAAGATGGTGCAAGCCGTAAAGGCATAGAGCCGGTTTTTGAACGAAGGATCTTTCTGGCTGGTTTCCTGCAAGGCCGCGATGATTTTGGTGAAATCGTAATGCGGTGCGCAGACCTTGAGCTGCATGATGCGAAAGATCGTGCTGTTGCGCAACGCCTCGTTGTCGGATTGCAAATTGGCCAGGTGGCCGCGCTCAGCCAGTTTCAATTTGCGTTCCGAATAGGTTGGCGTTTGGGCGGCCAGCGCAAATGCGCTCAGCAGGAGGATGATCATAACGTTGCGTAACATGAGAGGCTCCTTTCGTGTAAGAGTTTTGAAAAACCGAGATTGATTACTTATTACAAGCAACGTTGCCGTGTGAATTCCAACGGCATGCTTCGCTTGAACATTACGGCTCAAGATACGCAACGCTGGTTTTCGTGTTGTCAGAAGAAGGTCAAGAAATGTCAAAAATTGTAAAGACAAGAGAAGGCAGGTAACTTGAGGATTTCTAAATGAAGCACCCACTGGGCGGCAAACTCGCTTTTTATTTGCCCCAAATCCACTTGAAGAAATCGGCTTGTGAAGAGTTGCGCCGCTCCCAGCTCCGGTAGTCACGCTGCGAGACCAGGCCCAGAGGCCCGTCCCAAATGCCGCCGTGCACCAGGCCATCGAAAACCCGCACGGCCAGGACGTTTTCACCGTCGAGCTGCAATTGATTGGCAGGAATGAAGTAGGCGCGATACTCTTGATAGTGATTGCCATAATTTTCAAAGTCTCTGATATCATTGGGCCAGGGGCCGGTGCGCCCCAGTTTTTTGCCATTCAAATAAACTTCATCAACATCGTCGATTTTTCCCAAAAACAAAATCAACTTTTCACTGCGGGCGTTTTGCGGAACCGTGAATCGTTTGCGATACCATCCCACACCGTCGTAGTCTTTGTAGCCAAAGCTGTCCCACATCACAGGCGCGTCGACCTTCTGCCAGCCGGCGTCGTCAAAATCGCTGTCCGCCCAACGCAGATCATCGCCCATTTTCAACTTCCATTCACCCGCGAGCGAGGAGAGTATGTGGATTTCATCCGGTTGATAATAAATACCCACATCACCATCGAGGATGCCGCCGGCCAGCATATCGTCGTAAACGCGCACGGCGATGAGATTG
>SZPB01000136.1 GCA_030263535.1 Cytophagia bacterium CHB2 | reverse complement strand
TGACGATGACGGACGCATCCTAGGTGTGGTCACACGCGATGATTTCCTGGCTGCCCTCACCCAACACGGGCAAAACATTGCCGTCTCGGCGGTGATGCGGAGCAATCCACCGGAAGTGGACTCTTACGATATGGTCGAAATGGCATTGATGAAGATTCAGGAATCGGGTTTTCCATCCCTGCCTGTTACCCACGCAGGCCAGTTGGTGGGTATCGTCACAGCCGAGAACATCACCGAATATTTGATGATCCGCACCGCGCTGCAATCCTCGCGGATCGCCGTCACACCTTGATGCCAGCCGGACTCAAGTAAGAGGTTTCTTAACCACGAAAATCGTTTTATCCATATACTTGGTAAATACTCCGATGGGGATTAGCCGCCTGAACACCGGGTAGCACAGTCGTCAATACGTGGCGCGAGACGCCACCGGCTGTTCTGAAAAGGCAAGACCATCGTCAATATTTTGACGATGGTCTTTTTATGTGCGAACAAGACTTGGCAAGTTTTTAAAAACCTGTCAAGCCGATATGGCATGAATGAATCAAAATGGATTAAACTTATCAAGAATATGGAAGCAAACAAATGAACTGGCACACGATAGAAATCGAACAAGCTTTGGACGAAACCGGCTCCTCCCAAGATTCAGGCCTGACCGCGGAGGAGGCGCAGAGACGTTTCGCTCAATACGGCGCAAATGAACTTATCGAGCGCGGCGGGCGGACCCCTCTGAAAATCCTCTGGGAGCAAATCACCGCCACGATGGTCTTGATCCTGATCGCGGCGGCGGTTGTGGCAGGTTTGCTCGGCGATACCAAAAATACCATCGCCATCATTTCGATCGTCGCGTTATATGCCTTCCTCGGTTTCATTCAGGAATACCGCGCAGAGCAGGCCATCGCCGCGCTCAAGAAGATGTCCGTGCCGCATGTGCGCGTATTGCGCGGCGGAAGTTTGATCGAACTCCCGGCGCGCGACCTACACGCAACAAGTCTACGCCCAAGAAAACCCGCATCACTATCGTGATTATGCGGAGAACATTTGGGGGTGGACTGCGTGCGACGGGCCGAAGGATACAACGTTCACGATTGCGGGCCGCCAACGTCAATTTTGGTCGTATCGCGCGCGCGGCGTGTCATTCGATTGGATTGAAGATGACGGCACCATTGCGCCCACGGCTGCGGGTGGCTCAATCGCCTTTGCGCCGGAGATTTGCATTCCGGCGTTGAAAGCCATGCACGCGAAATATGGCAACGCGCTTTTTCAAAAATACGGCTTCCTCGATTCCTTCAATCCAACGTATATCACGCCAAAAACGCAGAACGGTTGGTTTGATGATGACTACCTCGGCATCGATCAAGGCCCGATTGTGATCATGATCGAAAACCTGCGCAACGGTTTTGTGTGGAATGTGATGAAGAAGAACAAGTATATCGTCAAAGGCTTGCAGCGCGCGGGGTTCACGGGTGGGTGGTTGGAGAATATAAAATAGGAGAACCATGCAAACCTACGTACCTCAACATGCCGCACGACTCGATCAGATCAAAGGAGTGCCATTAGCATCGTTCCCACAACGCGCTGTGGCTTTTGTGTTCGATTTTCTCGCTGCCTTCCTATTGTTCCTCTTCATTCTGATTTTCGGCGCGAAGCTTTTAGCATATTTGGGGTTGGTAGATTTAGATGCGGATATCAATCTCAAATTTGATTTTGCCAATTGGTACAGCCTGATTTTTCTCGTCTTCTACTTTGGCTTGTTTACCTACTTTGGCAACGGCAAAACGCCGGGCAAGTGGTTGATGAAAATTCGCGTGGTCTCATTGACGCACGAACACATTTCGCTGTGGCATGCCCTCGAACGCGCACTCGGCTACGGCGCTTCGGCGCTCGAACTCGGCTTTGGATTTCTGCAATACTTCATCCACCCCAACAAACAAACCGTGCATGACCGCATCGCTGAGACGATTGTGATAAAGGAGGGCAAGGCATGAGCCAGGATTATTCCCGCCGCAAATTTCTTGCAACAATGGCCGGCGCCGCCGCGCTGCCTTGGTTAAATTCTGCCTCGTTTGCCTCTCTCAAAAAGATTGAAAACGCCAAGCCGCGCAACATCATTCTTATTCTCAGCGACGATCATCGCTACGACTTCTTCGGTTTCACCGGCAAGCCGAAATTTCTACAGACCCCCAATTTTGACCGACTCGCGCAACGCGGCGCGCATTTGCAAAACACGTTCGTCACGACTTCGCTCTGCTCGCCCAGTCGCGCTTCGATTCTCACCGGCAAATATCCCTTCGCGCACGGCGTGGTTGACAATGACAGCCCGATGCCGCCCGGCAATGTTTTCTTTCCAACCTATTTGCAGGAGGCGGGATACAAAACGGCATTTATCGGCAAATGGCACATGGGCCATCACAGCGACGAGCCACAACCGGGCTTCAACCGCTGGGTGAGTTTTCCCGGCCAGGGCGTGTATTACGATCCCGAATTCAATATTGATGGCATACGCAAAAAGCACCCGGGCTACATCACTGATCTGCTGATGGATTACGCGGTAGATTGGATCAACACGCAGCGCAAAGATCGTTTCTTTCTTTATCTCTCACATAAAGCCGTGCATGCCATGTTCGAGCCGGCCAAGCGGCATCTTGGCAAATATGAAAAAGCAGCGCTCGAATATCCCGCAACCATGGCAAACACCGAGGCAAACTATCACAACAAGCCGGCCTGGGTGCGCGCGCAACGCAACAGTTGGCACGGCGTGGATCACATGTATCACGGCGAAATGGATTTCGATACGTTCTATCGCCGTTATTGCGAGACGCTGCTCGCCGTGGATGACAGCATCGGCCGCTTGCTTGACACATTGAAGAAAAACGGCTTGTTGGAATCGACGCTGATTCTTTACACCAGCGACAACGGCTTTTCCTTCGGCGAGCATGGCTTGATCGACAAACGCCAAATGTACGAAGAGTCCATGCGCATCCCCTTGCTCGCACATTGCCCGGAATTGATCAAGCCCAACACGAAAATCGGCGAGTTCATTCAAAACGTCGATTTCGCGCCGACGATTTTGGAGGCCGCCGGTTATCAAGCGCCGGACAATATGGAAGGCAAATCGTTCTTATCTTTGCTGAAAGGCGAGAAAACGCCGTGGCGCGACGCGGTTTTTTATTTCTACTTTTGGGAGCGCCCATTCCCGCACACGCCCACGATGCTCGGCATTCGCACGGCGCAATACAAATACATCACCTATCACGGCATTTGGGATATTGATGAATTGTATGACCTGCAAAATGATCCGCATGAAATGGTGAACTTGATCGGTCGCCCCGAACACAAAGGCTTGATCGAGGCCATGCGTAAGAGAATATTCGATTGGCTGGAAGAAAAGAAAGCCGCCGCGATTCCGTTGCGGCGCAGCGGCTTGTGGCAGGCGGCGGAGCGGAGCGTGCATTTTGATCATTGATCTCTATTCGGTGGATTCTTAAAACAGTTGAAGTTGAATTGTTGCCCCAAGAACTCACGCAAAGCCGCGAAGGCGCAAAGGCATCGCAAAGAAAAGCTTTGCGCAATCTTGGCGTCTCTGCGTCTTTGCGTGCACTTTTGCTTTTTGGTTTGTCTAATTTAGGGATTGGAAATGTATAAGAGAATTTTTTGTGTTTTGCTTGCAGTCGTACTCTCGAGTAGAATTTCCTTAGCGCAAACCAAACAGCTCGACGCTTTTGAATCATTAACCGAATGGAAAGCGATTGCCTCGGACGGCGTGCGCATTGACATTGCGCTCGTTGAAGGCCGCACGGGCAAGTGCATCAAAATCGATTTTGACTTCGTGACTGGCGCGGGTTATTGCGGCATTCAAAAGCAACTGCCCTTGGTGCTGCCGGAGAATTTTCAATTCTCGTTTTATCTGCGCGGAGAAGCGCCCAGCAACAATCTCGAGTTCAAGCTGGTCGATGCCAGCGGCGACAACGTTTGGTGGCTGAATCAACGCAACTTTGAGTTTCCGACTGAATGGACAAGTATTAGGATCAAAAAACGGCACATTAGTTTTGCGTGGGGACCGACAGCCGATCGTTCCCTCAAAACTTTTGATAAAGTGGAGTTCTTCGTCGCTTCTTCGACCGGCGGCAAAGGCTCAATCTACCTCGATGATTTCACTTTTCAAGAATTGGAGCCTCCGGCAGATACGCTGCCGACGCCGGTTATCAGCGCGGCAACCAGAACCGGCAACAAGAGCCAGCTCAAACTGATTCTGGACGGCAACCCGCAAACACAATGGCGCAGCCCTGCGCAGCCGGAGCAACAATCCCTCGTCCTCGATCTGGGCAAGAACTGCGAATTTGGCGGCTTGATTATTGATTGGGATAAACAAGATTTCGCCCGCGCCTATCACATCTTGCTTTCGCCGGACGGCAAGACTTGGGAAACCGCTTATGCGGTGGCCAAAGGCAAACCCGGCAGAAGCTACATCTATTTGCGCGATCAGCAAACGCGCTTTCTCAAGCTCGACTTGCTCGCCAGCGCGCGGCAGCAGGGTTACGCCATTGCCGAAGTCTCATTCCAAAAGATTGAATTTGCCGAAAGTCCCGAGGCCTTTTTTAGCCGCATTTCGCTTGACTATCCGCGCGGATATTTCCCAAAATATTTGCAGCATGAGCAGTCGTATTGGACCATCGTGGGCGTCAACAACGACACCAAAGAGGCGCTCATCAATGAAGAAGGCATGATCGAGGTTGACAAAAGCAGTTTTTCCATCGAACCGTTTATCTTTTGCGACGGCAAGCTGCTCACATGGAACGACGCAACGATTACGCAATCTCTGGAAAAAAACTATCTTCCCATT
The DNA here is from genome assembly GCA_030263535.1 of Cytophagia bacterium CHB2. NCBI lineage: Bacteria > Pseudomonadati > Bacteroidota > Cytophagia > Cytophagia bacterium CHB2. The sequence continues at coordinate 10,275 of SZPB01000136.1, read as the reverse complement.
CCCACCGTAACCAGGACGCACGATGATTTGAAGTTGGACATCACCGCATTCGCTGCCGGCGCGCCCGATAGCTCTTTACTCTTTACGCATTACGTTTTAAAAAATCTCAGCAACAAAACGCTGCGCGGCCACCTCTATCTCACCCTCCGGCCTTTTCAAGTCAATCCACCGTGGCAATTTCTGAATTGGCCGGGCGGCACGGTCAAAGTAAAAACGATTCGTCGTGAGGGCAGTGAAATCGTCATAAACGACAAGAAAAAAATTCTGCTGTCAAGCCCCGCCGATGGATTTGGGGCAGCCGTTTTTGATGAAGGCGACGTTACCGAATTTATTTCACGCGATGCACTTCCTGCCGCGGGGCAAATTTCCGATCATTTTGGCTACGCTTCAGCGGCATTGCAATATAGTTTTAATTTGCCACCTGGCGCAGAGAAGTCCATCGCGCTCGCCATTCCATTTCATGAAAATTACTCAACTTCTATGCCGAACGCGGCGGCAACTGCACGCCACTCCACGAGCAAGTTTTGGGAAGAAAAAATCAGCACGTATGAAATTCGCCTGCCCGCTTCCGCGCAGAAACTGATCAACATCGTGCGCTCGAACCTGGCGTACATTCTCATCAATCGCGACCGCGCCGGCATTCAGCCCGGCTCGCGCTCTTACGATCGCTCGTGGATTCGCGACGGCGCTTTGACGTCGGCGGCGCTGCTGCGCTTTGGCATTCAAAAAGAAGTGCGCGAGTTCATCGACTGGTACGCGCAATATCAATATCCCAACGGCAAGATTCCGTGCGTAGTCGATACACGCGGCGCCGATCCAGTGCCGGAGAACGACAGTCATGGCGAGTTCATTTATGCGGTGCTGCAATACTTTCGCTTCACGAATGACACACTGTGGCTGCGGCAAAAATTCCCGCAGGTGGTGAAAACCGTGGAGTACATCGAGTTTCTGCGCGATCAACGCAAAACGGAAATTTATCTCAACGGCACGGCCGAGCAGCGTGCGTGCTACGGTTTGCTGCCCGAGTCGATCAGCCACGAAGGCTATTCCGCCAAACCGATGCACTCGTATTGGGATGACTTCTTCGGCGTCAAAGGCCTGAAGGATGCGACCATGATTGCCGCCATCTTGGGCGAGCGTGAGTATGAGGAACAGTTCGCTGCGGCGCGCGATGATTTCAAGAAATGTTTGTATGCTTCAATGCGAATGGCGATGGCGAACAAAGGCATCGACTTCATCCCAGGTTGCGTGGAGTTGGGCGATTTCGATGCGACTTCGACGACGATCGGCCTCGATCCCTGCGGCGAATTGGAAAACATTCCACAGCCGCAGCTCAACAATACTTTTGAGAAATACTATCAGTTTTTCTCGCAGCGCCGCGACGGGAAAATCGAATGGAAGGATTATACACCATACGAAGTGCGCAACATCGGCGCGTTTATTTTGCTCGGACAAAAGGGGCGCGCCCACGAGCTGCTGAACTATTTCTTGCGCGATCAACGCCCGCCGGCATGGAATCATTGGGCCGAAGTGGTGTGGCGCAATCCGAAGGAAACAAAATTCATCGGCGACATGCCGCACACCTGGGTCGGCTCGGATTTCATTCGCGCCGTGCGCAACATGTTCGTGTATGAAACCGACGATGAGGCGCTCGTCATCGGCGCCGGCATTCTCGAAGATTGGGTGCGCGATTCAGTTGGCGTTGAAGTCGAGCGCCTACCGACTTACGACGGCGTGTTGAATTACTCGATGAAAATGGCCGGGAGGAATGTCGTGGTGCATATCGCCGGCGATCTGCGCATGCCGAAGGGCGGGATCGTTCTTAAATCGCCTTTTGGTACGCCGCTCAAATCGGTGCGCGTGAACCGCAAGACTAGCAGGGCTTTTACGAACGATACAGTGACGATTGTTACGTTTCCCGCCAAGGTCGAGTTGTCATATTAAACGGAAACCAAGAATTGCCATGAATGAATTCGTACACAGCCATCTTCATTTGTACAAATACTTCATCTTGTTATTCGCAAGCAATCTTGCGAAGCTTAGAGCCAGGATTGAATTTTTACGAGTTTCTTTCAGAGGGTCAAATCGTGGCGGCGGTTATAGTTTGACTGCAATTGGCCTCGGCGTGTTATCGCTGTTGTTTCTGGCTTGTCAAGCTCCCATCGAATCGAAGACTGTTATTAAATTTTGGGCGATGGGCGCGGAGGGGGAACATGTACAAAAACTCATGCCGGAATTTCATCGTCGTTATCCTGATATCGAAGTCAAAGTGCAAGGCATACCCTGGACAGCGGCGCACGAAAAACTGCTCACCGCTTACGCCGGCAATTCGCTGCCTGACATGTGCCAGCTCGGCAACACCTGGATTCCTGAGTTCCATCTGCTTGATGCGCTGGAGAACCTCGATCCCTGGATAGCGCATTCGAATGTGATCAAAGCGGAGAATTATTTCTCAGGCATCTGGGAAACCAACCTGATTGACAGCGCGGCTTTTGGCATTCCCTGGTATGTCGATACCCGCCTGTTGTTCTATCGCAAAGACATTTTGCAGCAGGCAGGGTATGATCATGCGCCCCGCACTTGGGACGAATGGTATGATGTTTCCAAACGAATCAAACAACTGGCAGGAGGGCAGGAGAAGTATGCCATTCTTCTGCCCACCAACGAATGGGTGCCATTCGTGCTTACGGGATTGCAAGCAGGCTCCGTCTTGTTGAAGGACGGTGATCGTTATGGCCATTTCAGCGGCGTAGAATTCACGAACGCATTCGAATTCCTGATGAGGTTTTATCGTGAAAAGCTTGCGCCCGTGGGCGTAACGCAAGTGACTAATATCTATCAGGGTTTGACTGAGGGTTTTTTTGCAATGTACCTCACCGGCCCGTGGAACATCGGAGAATTCAAGAAACGGCTGCCGGCAGAAATGCAAGATCACTGGATGACGGCGCCCATGCCCAGTCCCGACGCAGGGCGAGCCGGCGTTTCACTGGCCGGTGGTGCGAGCTTGGTGCTTTTCAAAAAATCGCAAAAGAAAGAGGCGGCGTGGAAACTCATCGAATATCTTTCGCAAGCGCAAACACAACTGGAATTTTACCGGATCACCGGTGATTTGCCGGCAGTGCGCGAGGCTTGGCAGGATACTTCATTCACGAACAACATCTACGTTAAGGCGTTCTACGACCAGCTCGAGCATGTCGTGCCCACGCCAAAAATTCCGGAGTGGGAACAGATTGCCATGAAAGTGCAGCAGTACGCGGAGGTTGCTTCATTGCAACAAAAACCCGTGTCCGAAGTGTTGGCAGCGCTGGATCGCGAGGTCAATCTCATCCTGGAAAAACGGCGGTGGATGCTGGAGCAAAAATGAATTCGCAAGCAAAGCCGGTCAACAGCGCCCTGCCCGCTCATTCACTCAGCGGCGAGATCAAAAGCATTCGCCGCGCCGCTTATTTCTTTCTCGCGCCGGCGCTTATTCCGATTTTTGTTTTTTTCTTCGTGCCTGCACTGGCGGCTTTCCTTTTGAGCTTCACGGATTTTGACATTTATTCGTTGGGAAATTTCGAATACGCGCGCTTTGTCGGCCTCAAAAACTATCGCCAGCTTCTCGATGATCCGTTGTTTTGGAAGTCGATGGCCAATACGTTCTACTACGTATTGATCGGCGGCCCACTCTCCATCGCTGCTTCACTTGGCACGGCACTGTTGCTGAATTCCAAACTGGTGCGCTTCCGGAGTTTTTTTCAAACCGTGTATTTTGCGCCCGTGGTGACCACCCTGGTGGCAGTGGCCGTCGTGTGGCGTTTTCTATATCATCCGCGATTTGGTTTGTTGAATTACGCGCTGAGTTTTTTCGGCATCGCGCCGATTGACTGGCTGGGGGATCCGGTGTGGGCCATGCCCGCGATTATCCTGATGTCGATCTGGAAGAATTTCGGCTACAACATGATCATCTTCGTCGCGGGCTTGCAGAATATTCCAACACAGTTGTATGAGGCCGCGCGCATGGACGGCGCGGATACCTGGCAGCAATTCAAGAGCATCACGCTACCGATGCTGGCCCCGACCACCGTGTTCGTAAGCATCATCGCGATGATCGGCAACTTTCAACTCTTCACCGAGCCTTATGTCATGACGCAAGGCGGGCCGGTGAACAGCACGTTGAGCATCGTGCTGCTTATGTATCAGCAAGGCTTTCGTTGGTGGAATTTGGGTTACTCCGCCGCAATTGCCTTCGTGCTTTTTGGCGTGATTCTGTTGGGATCTCTGATTCAGTCTCGGCTGCAAAAGCGAGGGGAGGCATGATGAAAAATATCAGCAAAATCGTGCTGATCACCCTGGCGATTATCATTGCTATTGTCACATTGACGCCCGCGTTGTGGATGGTTTCTGCCTCGTTCATGAGCACGGGAGAAGCCAGCAATTTCCCGCCCCAGTTGCTGCCCGCCAAATTCACTTTCGAACATTACTATACGCTTTTCACCCGGCTTCATCTGTGGCGCTATTTGCTCAACAGCGTCATCATCAGCGTGACGGTGACGCTGATTTCGCTGTTCTTCAATTCGATGGCAGGATATGCGTTTGCCAAATACCGTTTTCCGGGAAGAGACCGGCTTTTTCGCTTTCTCGTGGCAGAGATGGTGATTCCGGCGCAAGTGACAACGCTGCCGCTGTTTCTCATGTTGAACAAAGTGGGATTGATCAACACGTATCTCGGCGTGATCGTGGCGGGCATGGCGACAATTTACGGCATTTTTCTCATTCGACAATTTGCACTGTCGATTCCCGACAGCTTTATCGAAGCTGCGCGCCTGGACGGCTCGAGTGATTTTCGCATTTATTGGTCGGTGATTCTGCCGCTGTGCAAGCCCATCCTCATCACGCTTGCCATCTTCACGTTTATGGGCACGTGGAACGATTTCCTCTGGCCGCTAATCGTGTTGACCGACGATTCAATGTACACCTTACCGGTGGCGCTTGCCAACCTCACCGGCGAGCATGTGCAAGACACCGAGCTCATGATGGCCGGCGCGGTGATCACGGTTCTGCCGGTGATGATCATTTTTATTGCGTTACAAAAATACTACATCAGTGGGATTATGGCAGCGGGGTTGAAGGAGTAGACTGTGAGCGGAGTTGAGAACGAAGGCGATGGCGTGATCGTCTCGATTCTTGCATTTGGATAATTGTTGATCAATGGCGCATCGAAGAACGCCTTATGCGATTCTCTTCAACATTGTCGCATCCTTGAGAGAATCCATTTTACGCGGCTGTTACTGATGTGACGGCGAGCGGCTGTTGGGAATGCAGGGATTGCGTGGCCGCCAGCGCCGCGCGCAGCGCTGCGATGCCGTCATCAATCGTCACTGGCGGCTGCCGATCATACCTCAGGTTGTCCACAAAATCTTCCAATTGTGCCACATAAGCGCCGGCAAATCTCTCCATAAAAAACGGCACCGTGTCATGCGCAATGTTGTCTTTGGTCATCACCGTTACCGGGGTTTCACGCAAATAGCCGATGCGCAGGGTACCGTTGGTGCCCAGCAACTCGGTGGCAATGTCATAGCCGTAAACGCCGTTGCGGCTGAGATCGATCACGCCAAGCCGACCGTCCACAAAAGTCAGGCTGATGATGGCGTTGTCGACATCGCCGACAGTTTTCATTTCAGGATAAGCCAGCACGCCGCCAATAGCGTAAGTTGTTTGAATTTCGCCCATGAACCAGCGCGCCAGATCGAAATCGTGAATGCCCATGTCGATGATGAGGCCGCCGCTGCTTTTGGGATTGGCATATTCCAAGCTCGGGCGAAAGGGATCGCGGCTGGTGGCGCGAAACACCACCGGCGTGCCGATTTCTCCGCGCAATATTTTTTCTTTGGCGGCAACATAACCTCGATCAAAGCGGCGCATAAATCCCATTTGAAAAAATGCGCCGGTTTGATGGAGAATTTGTTTTATCTCCAGCGATTCCGCGAGCGATAAGGACAAGGGTTTCTCGCAAAAGATCGCCTTCTGTTGTTGTGCGGCAGCAATCACCAATTCTTTGTGCGTGTGCGTGGGCGTAACAATGACAACCGCGTCGATTTCGTTATCCTCAAGCAAAGCATAAGAATCCGCATACCATTTCGGTACTTCAAACTCCGCGGCAACCTGCTGCGCCGTCTCAGCGGCACTGTCCGCGACTGCGATCAAACGCGCGTGCGGAATGCGATGCGCAAGATCGCGGGCATAGACTTTTCCCAAGCGCCCTAAACCAATCAAGCCGAGATTGATTTTGTGTTTCTTGAATTCTGACATACAACACTCCTCGAGAATCACTCGCACGCTTTATTTAAAGTACAATCGCAAGATTGATGAAACAGCGCGATGGCAACCACTCCTGAGAAAGCCATATCACAGTGCCGCATTGTCGCGCTTGATCAATTCAATCTTCACCGGCGTGAATTTGGGAAGTGTCTCGCCGCCCAGCAATTTGACCGCGTTTTCCACGGCGAGTCTGCCCATTTCCATGGGGAATTGTGCGACCGAAGCGGCAAGTGTGCCAGCGAGAATGGCCTGGCGCGCGTCGACAATGGCGTCGAATCCGACGATGGTGATTTGTCCGCTTTTGCCGGCAGCGGCAATCGCTTCCATCGCGCCCAGCGCCATCATGTCGTTGCAGGCAAACAGCGCGTTGAAATCGGGATGGGCTTGCAAAAGATTTTGACAAACATTGAAACCTTGATCGCGTTCCCAATTCGCCGGTTGTGAAGCGACGACTTGCATGCCGGGGGCATTTTTTATGGCATCACGAAAACCCTGCAAACGTGCATCGCCGGTTTCGTGGCCGGGAATGCCTTCGAGTATCACGATTTTCGCATGGCCTTGCATAAGTTCGATAAGATGCTGCCCGGCGACGCGGCCGCCCTCATAATTATCCGAGCCGATGAACGTGGCATAATCAACGCCGGCCTCTTGCACTGCTGTCTCATCCAACCGGGTGTCAACAATGAGCACGGGAATGCCGGCGGCATTGGCTTTTGCGATGGCAGGCACAATCTCGCGCGAACCGCTGGGCGTCACACAAATGGCATCGACCTTTGTTTGAATAAGATTCTCGATGATTTGCATTTGCTTTTCAACGTCAAGCTCACGCTCAGCCGCCTGCACCGTCACGTTTACATTGAGGCGCTGGGCCGCTTCTTCCGCGCCTTTTTGCATATCGATGAAAAACGGGTTGTTCAATGTTTTGAACACCATTGCCACACGCGGACCTTGCGCTTGTTGTTGTTCCTGGCCGCGATTGCAGGCAATCGTTGGGAAAATGATAAAAGCCAAAAGTAAAACGGCAAGCTTCTTCATCATGCCTCCTTCGGTTATTGGAATTATTTTCAGCAAGCGATCAGCACTGAAATGTTGCGAGCTGCTCTTATTTTTTGGATGACTTCAAACCCGTATCCACCAACACAGCAATGATGATCACCGCACCGATGATGATTTGCTGCAGAAAGGAGGAGACGCCGAGGAGATTCAAACCGTTGCGCAGCACGCCCATGATGAGCGCGCCAATCAGTGTGCCCAGCACCGTACCCTCGCCGCCCATTAAGCTCGTGCCGCCGATAACGGTTGCGGCAATGGCGTCCAGTTCGTACATCATGCCGGCGATGGGCTGCGCCGAGTTCAATCGCGCCGTGAGAATGAGGGCAGCAATGGCGCTCATCAAACCGGACAGGGCATACACCATGGTTTTGTGAAAACGTACATTCACGCCTGAGAGTTTTGTCGCTTCTTCATTGCCGCCCATGGCATAGGTGTAACGTCCGAACTTGGTGCGCTGTAAAACAAAATGTGCCGCAAGATAAATAACGAGCATCAGCAGCACCGGCAGCGGCACAAACAGAAACTCTCCCATCGCAAAATTGCGCAAACTCGCTTCGAATCCGGAGATGGGGCGGCCCTCGGAATAAACCAGGGCGGCGCCGCGCGCCATACTCATCATGCCCAGCGTCGCGATAAACGGCGGCAATTTGCCGAAAGTGATTAGTAACCCGTTAATGATGCCGCACAACGTTCCGGTGATCAGTCCGGCAGTGATCGCTAGCGGCAACGGAATTCCGGTTTGCAGCACACTCGCCATCACGACGCCGGCAAACGCCACGATCGAGCCGACGGAAAGATCGATGCCGGCGGAGATGATCACGAAAGTCATGCCCACCGCGATAATCGCGTTGATCGAAGTTTGCTGCGCGATGTTGAGCAGATTGGAAATCGTCAGAAAGTAGGGCGTCAAAAGCCACATGGCGCCGCACAACACCAGCAGGCCGAGGAGGGTGCCGAATTGCCGCCCGTGATGGACGAGGAGTTGCTTGATTGCCATGTTTGCGTGATGCGAAAGGTGAAAGCCCAAAAACGACACATATAGTTTTTAAAAAGTGAACGCCGTGCAAAAAAACAAAGAATTCACGCAAAGCCGCCAAGGCACGCAAAGAAAAACTTTGTGGGTTCTTTGCGGCTTTGCGTGAGATTTTTTATTCTGACTCTTACGGGCTGAGAGTTACGAACTAGTTTCTTCGCCCCAACGCCGCGTTTAGAATTTTTTCCGGAGTCGCTTCACCTGCCTCAAACTCTCCGCTAATCCGGCCTTGATGCATGACCAGGATGCGATCGCTCATGCCGAGAATTTCCGGCAGCTCGGATGAGATCATGATGATGCCCACACCCTGCGCGGTGAGCTGATTCATGAGTTGATAGATCTCTACCTTCGCGCCCACGTCAATGCCGCGCGTCGGTTCATCGAAAATCAGAAGCGCGGCCTCGCGGGCGAGCCATTTGCTGAGCACGACTTTTTGTTGATTGCCGCCGCTGAGATAAAGCGTTTTTTGCTTTACACTCGGCGTTTTGATGCGCAAGTCTTCCACAAAGCGGCTGGCAAGTTTTTCCTCGGCAGCCGTATTCATCACGCCAAAGCGGGAGAGTTTGCCGGCATTTGGCAGGCTGATATTGTCTTTGACGGAAAGAGCGAGCACCAGCCCCTGCGTTTTGCGGTCTTCGGTCAGAAAGCCGATGCCGAGTTTGATGGCAGAGGCCGGTGATTTAAGGTTGACTTCCCGGCCGTTTATCCAAATGCGGCCGCTATCTTTGGCATCCACACCGAACAGGACGCGCGCCAGCTCCGTGCGGCCCGCACCCAACAGCCCGGCAAGACCAAGCACTTCGCCGCGACGCAGTGAGAAATTAATATCGCGAAGTTTGTTGCTTCGTGTCAGGTTCTCAACCCGCAACAATTCTTTGCCGGGTGCAGCTTTTTGTTTGGGAAAATGTTCGCGTAATTCTCGGTTCGCCATCAAGCGCACCAGTTGGGCTGCGGAGGTTTCAGCGAGGCGATGTGTTGCAATGTATTTGCCGTCACGCAAAACACTAACGCGATCGCCGATTTCGAAGATTTCTTCCAGCCGGTGAGAAATATATACAATCGCAACGCCCTTGGCTTTGAGGCGGCGAATGGTGGAAAATAATTCCTGAATTTCGCTGGTGGTCAATGCCGAAGTCGGTTCATCCATGATCAGGACTTTTGCCTCATGAGAAAGGGCTTTGGCTACTTCCACCATTTGTTGTTGCGCGACGCTCAGATAGCGCACCGGCATGCGCGGATCGAAGCGAACGCCCAGCGCTGCCAGCAATTTCTCCGCGTTGTTTAAAATCTTTTTGCGATCGATAATGCCCGGGAAAAGCTGCGGCTCATTTCCCAAAAAAATATTTTCAGCCGCGGAAAGATGGGGAACAAGATTGAACTCTTGATAAATAATGCTGAAACCAAGCAGGCGCGCATGCTTCGGACTTTTAATGTCGATCTCATGCCCGTTCAGAAAAACTGCGCCGCTATCCTTTTGATAGGCGCCGCTGAGAATTTTCATCAACGTGGATTTGCCTGCGCCGTTCTCTCCCAGCAACACGTGAACCTCGCCCGCAGCGAGATCAAAATCAACGCCCTCCAGCGCCATCACCCCTGGAAATGTTTTACGGATGGCGCGCATTTGTAAAACGAAATCGTCCGGCATGGGAGAGAGTTCCGTTAGAAATTTTGCGACGAAATACGCCGGCAGGCGGAAAACGTCAAGCAGGCAACAGCGTTATGCTTGTTTCAATGAGCAGGAATTTCGTGAAGTGTGCGCGTGAAAACGCTTGAGAATATCTCAGGACGAAAACGAGAGAAGTATAGTATTATTTTGAAAAAAACTATCACGCCGCGAAGATTTTGAAAGGCAGATAATGGTTCGGCAGAATGATTAAAAAATATTCTGC
>SZPB01000135.1 GCA_030263535.1 Cytophagia bacterium CHB2 | reverse complement strand
GTACTTGTGCACCGCGCGGTTCATCACGCCGAGATAGTCCTCGCACACTTGATGGCCGAAGCCGCGCGAGCCGCAATGAATGATCACCGTAATTTGACCTTGAAACAGCCCCAGCGCCGCCGCCGCATTGGCGTTGAAAATCTGCGCGACATAGCCGACCTCGAGAAAGTGATTGCCGCTGCCGAGCGTGCCGAGTTGGGGCCGGCCGCGCTCACTGGCGCGCTTGGAAATCTTGTCCGGCAGCGCGCCGGGCATCAAACCGTTTTCTTCGATGAACTCGAGATCATCGGGTTCGCTGTAACCGTTTTTGATGGCCCAATGCGCGCCCTTGGTCATGATCTGTTCCAACTCTTTCTGCGCGAGCTTGACTTTGCCTTCCGAACCGACGCCGGTGGGCACGTGATGAAACAGGGCTTTGACCAGCTCTTGCATCTTCGGCTTGACTTCGTCGAGGGTGAGGCTGGAGGCCATGAGGCGGACGCCGCAATTTATATCATATCCAACTCCGCCAGGCGAAATCACCCCAGAATCAACATCAAAAGCTGCCACCCCACCGATGGGAAAACCGTAGCCCCAGTGAATATCCGGCATGGCGAGCGAATAGCCCACGATGCCCGGCAAATGCGCGACGTTCATGGCCTGCTGCGGCGCATTGTCGGCAAGAATGTTCTTGAGCATTTTCTCCGCGGCATAAATGCGCGCCGGAGCCAGCATGTTGCCTTCTGGCGGAATCTCCCAAAGATAATCGGAGATTTTTTTAAGTTTAATTTCAGACATGATGATGCCACCTAACCGGCAAAGGTTTGTTATGAGGTGTGCAGAAAAACTCGATGCGGTGGGAATATAGCGATAAAAAAGCGCGTGATCAAACGTAAAAATGCCGTGTCAATAAGCGGTTTCGTACAATCGCAGAAAATCAGCCAGCGCCAGCGGCCGCGGATTGAAGGTGCCGGTCCACTCCTGCGTCGCCGCTTGCGCCAATTGTGACAAGGAGGCTTTCTCGATCTGGCATTCACTTAGACGCTGTGGTAATCCAGCGACGGCATGCAATATGGCGATTCGTTCACACAAGCTTTCGCCGTAAGCCGTATCCTTTTTCGGTGTGAGATGTGCAGTTTCCAGCAATTCGGCATACGCCTGATCAACCATCGAACCGTTGAACCGAATCACGTGCGGCAGCATGAGGCCCACCGCAACGCCGTGCGCGAGGCCATAATGCGCCGTCAATGGATTTGCGCAAGCATGCGCCGCGCCGAGCATGGCATTCTCGATGGCCATGCCGGCAAGATGCGCGCCCAACAACATGTTGCCCTGAGCCGTGAGATTGGCAGGATTGTTCAAAGACTCAATGAAATTGCTCTCCAGCAGGCGCCAGGCTTCTTTTGAAAACATTCTCGACATCGCATTTGCGCGCGTGCAAACAAAACTTTCAACCGCATGTGATACGGCATCAATGCCCGTGACCGCGGCCACAGCGCGGGGAACCGCCATCTTGCGGTGCGTTTGCGGGTGCATGATCAACGCATAAGATTGCGCCTCGCTGCCGGTGCCGGCCGTGGTGGGAATGCCGATGGAAGGTAGCATGGGCTGGCGGGCTTTGCCGAAGCCCCAATAATCTTCCATCTTGCCGCCATTAGTCAGAAGAAAGTTAATGCCTTTGGCGCAATCCATCGCACTGCCGCCGCCGAGCGCGATGATCAAATCAATCGGGGCATTTTCGCGGGCGAATTGCGCCCCGCTTTCGACATGTTGTGAGGTGGGATTTTCTTCAAGATCGAAAAAAACGGAGACGGCAATGGCCTCTTGTTCGAGCGCATGCCGCGCGTGCTCGAGGTGTCCGGCTTTGATAAGGCCGCGATCGGTAACAAACAAAACACGCCGGCCGCCGCATTCCTTTGTTAATTTCCCCAATTGGGCAATGGTATTCCCGCCAAAAAGGACGCGTGTGCTCGGTTGAAAATCAAACGTGTGAAAAGGCATAATCTAGTGCAAGGTCTCAAAGAGGGCGACTTCAGTTATCGTCTTCACAAAAAAGCTTTTCGCAGTTTCTCTTCATCTGAAAATTCGGCTGCTCTTCCGCTAGCACTCACTTGGCCGAGTTTCAGCACGTAAACTCGATCCGCGATCTCTAAAACTTGACGCACTTTCTGCTCCACAATCAGCATGGCCGTACCGAGAGTTTTGTTGACGTGCCGGGTCAAATCGAACATCATTCGCAGGCTTTGCGGCGCAAGTCCCAGCGAAGGCTCATCCATCAGCAACAATTTCGGCTGCAGCATTAGCGCGTTGCCGAGGGCCAGCATTTGTTGCTCGCCGCCGCTCAAAGTTCCTGCGTTTTGCCGGCGACGCTCTCGCAGTTTTGGGAAAAGTTGAAACATTTCTTCCATGCGAGTATGTAACTGCTTTTTATCGGGAAGCAAATAGCCGCCGATCTCCAAATTCTCCTGCACCGTCAATTCCGTGAAGACGCGATTGCCTTGCAGGAGCATCGAAATGCCGTTCTTCACATGAAACGACGGACGGAGGTTTTGAATCTCGCGGCCATTGTATTGCACCACGCCTCTCCAAACCGGCAACAACCCGAAGATCGCCTTGAGCATTGTCGATTTGCCCGCGCCATTGTGTCCAATCAAAGCGATGATCTCGCCTTTTTCAACTTCAAGCGAGATGCCGTTTATGATTTGCTTGTTCCCGTAGCCGGTGTGCAGATCGATCACCTTCAACAATGGCCTACTCCAAATAAGCTTCCAAAATCTCCGGATCATTTTTGACGGCTTCAGGCCGGCCTTCCATAATTTTGCGCCCGGCATCCATGACGATGACATGATCAGAAACTTGCATCACCACATCCAGATTGTGTTCGATGAATAGAATCGTCTTTCCGCTCGCCGCAAGCTGCGCCATAAGCGCCAACATCTTTTCAATCATGCTCGGATGCACGCCGGATACCGGTTCATCAAGCAGCAGCAAATCCGCCTCTGCCGCCAAACAACAAGCCAGCGTCAACAACTTCTGCTGCCCATAGGAAAGCGCACCAGCCAAATGCTCGTGCTTATTCGCAAGTCCGACCTGATTTAAAATATCGAGCGCAATTTGCCTATTCTCGTGCTCCTCTTTCAGCACTTTTTTTCGCAGCGCGAAAGTCGCCAGCCAATTCTCACCGGTTTGCTTTTGCCGCGCCAAAAGAATATTCTCGATGACCGGCAGGCTTGCGATCAGCCGCAAGTCTTGGAAGGTGCGCACGATGCCGTTGTGTGCGATGCGGTACGGCGGCAGCCGCGTAATGTTCTTTCCCGCATAATGAATTTCACCGGCATCCGCCGCGAGAAATCCCGTGATGATATTGAACACCGTGGTCTTGCCCGCGCCGTTCGGACCAATAAGTCCGACGATTTTGCTTTTGGCAATCGTGCACGAAAAATCTTCCACTGCTTTCAAACCGTCGAAAGTTTTGGAAAGATTTGAAACGGTGAGCAAGGCATCAGTCATTTCTCAAAAATCCATCAATCCAGCAACCCACAACTCCAAGTTCATTTGAGTTCGTATTCCCCAACCAACCCCTTTGGCCGAAAGATCATCATAACCACGAGCAAGGCGCCGTATATGATCTGCCGCATATTCGCCGCAATCGCATTGGGCATGCCGAGAAAACGCAGCATTTCGGGGAGCACGATCAAAACCGCGGCGCCGACAACGGAACCTTTCAAACTTCCGGCGCCGCCAACAATGACGATGGAAATCATAAAAATTGATTCGAGAATGGTGAAGCTGGTGGGATCGATGAACGTCACATAGTGCGCATACAACGCACCGGCAATCGCAACGAGCGCGCCACCCATGACAAACACGAGAATCTTGTAGCGAGTAACGTTCTTGCCCAGCGCCTGCGTGAAAATCTCGTCCTCGCGAATGGCTTTGAGCACGCGGCCAAACGGCGACTCGATCACGCGCTTGGCAAAAAAGTAAACCGCGAGCGCGCACACGCCCGAAAGCGCCAGGTATTCCACGTGTGAAGTGATGGCAAAACCGAAAATGTTGGGTTGGGGAATCCCCGGAATGCCCAAAGGCCCGCGCGTGAGGCCGACCCAGTTGTTGAAGATGCTGAACAGAATCATTTGAAAGCCGAACGTGGCGATCACCAAATAATCGTCGTGAATGCGCAGAGAAGGAAAAGCTACCACTGCCGCTACCGCGCCCGCCATTGCCATCGCGATAATGAGATTCAATAGAAACGGCGTGCCGAAATTCACCGCAAACAAAGCCGCGACATACGCGCCAACGCCGTAAAACGCCGCATGCGCAATCGACAAAATGCCGGTATAACCCGCGATGAGATTGAGCGAAATGGCGATGATTATGTAAATGTTGATGAGGATGAGAATGTGGAGAAGGTAGGCCATGACTACGCCCGTGATGGCTCAGACAAATTCGACGGTTTCATGCTCAATTGAAATCCGTGAAATGACAAACATGTCATCCTTATTGACCTGAGGATCATTGAGCAAATATTCCCACACGGAATTCTGTCGCTCGGAAAAGGGCATTTTTTGAAAACTTGGTGAAGAAAGAAAGACGCCCACGCTCCCTTCATATTCTGTCGGGAAAAAATCGACCGTCATATTGGGATCGCCCAGGACGGCTCGACCGTAGCGCTTGAAGGCTTCCCGCAGCCGCTCCAGAATTTTTTTATCTACCATTATAGTCCCAACCATGTCATCACTCCATATTTTGAGTTAAAAAGCCAGGCTTTCAGATTGTCTGAATCAACTTGATGGGAAGGATCTGCAATTTTATAACGCCATGAAACCTCGGCATGAATGGTGTTGATGCGTATCCCCTCGGTGAACCCATCTATCATTTTTCGATTCGAATTCGTACCGTAGGCTGAATCGAAAAGGAGAAGAGATGGAGCCACGATACCGTGAACACGCACATGCGCAAGCCATGTTTGAGAAAGTCGAGCGGTTTCTCGCAAGTAGGCTTTCGCAGGCAGCGTTTTGCCAGCAGGAAGGCCTAGCTTATTGGACCTTTCGCTACTGGCTCAAGAGGCATCGCTTGCGTGGTACTGTTACGGCGCCGCCGCAGACTCAAACAACTACGATTGCAGCAAACCCTGAGTCTCTCAGCGACTTTATTCCCCTGCGCCTCCTGCCCACCGAACCCGCAGCGCCGCCACCGGCCTGCGTGATCGAATATCCCACCGGCGTGATTGTGCGCTTTCATGGCCCTGTGGAGGGCGCCGTGCTCGCCCAACTCCTTCACACCCAGCCGGCATAACCATGGTGCCGCTCTCGCCCGCGTTGCGCTTCTTTCTCTATGCCCACGCTACCGACATGCGCAAGAGCTTTGACGGCCTCTCCGGACTCGTGGCTGCGGCCTTGTCACGCGATCCAACCAGTGGCGACGTTTACGTGTTTCTCAATCGCCGGCGCGATCGCATGAAGCTGCTTTTGTGGGATCGCACCGGTTTCTGGCTTTTCTACAAGCGTTTGGAGCAAGGCACGTTTCAACTGCCCGCCAATCTTGCTCAACACACTTCCCTGGAACTGCGCTATGACGAGTTACTGCTCATTCTCGAAGGCATCGATCTCGCCTCGATCAAGCGCCGCCGACGTTATCACCATGCGTCTTCATCAAAAAAACAAATGGCATAAAATTAGATTCAGGTTTTCGCGTGAGCTGTGTTTATATTAGAGCATGACGGAAACCGCACGCACGCTCACGTACGATGAATTGTTGTTTGAATATCATCGTGTGAGTGAAGAACTCGCGCAGCTCAAGCGTTTGATCTTCGGACAAAAACGTGAACGTTTTGTGCCGCTGGCAAATGAACAACAACTGGCGATCGGATTAAATGAAGAAGCGCCTGCCGCCGCACCGGTTGCCACCGCCACCATCACCTACACGCGCCACCAGAAAAAATCTTCCTCTGCTAAACTCCCCAGCCGCAATCCACTACCGGCACATCTGCGCCGTGAAGAGATTGTCATTGCCCCGGCAGAAGATGTGAGTACGCTCAAAAAGATCGGCGACGAAATCACCGAGGAGTTGGAGTATCAACCGGGCGAACTTTACGTGAAGCGTTATGTTCGGCCCAAATATGTTCGCCCCGAAGGCGATGATTCGGCAGGCTCACCGGTCGTCGTTGCCACGCTGCCCACGCGCCCGATTGAAAAAGGTATTGCTGGCCCGGGGTTGCTGGCGCATGTCTTGATCAGTAAGTTTGTGGATCATCTGCCGCTCTATCGCCAACAGCAGCAATTTCGCCGTCAACACGTTAGACTTCCCGAATCCACGCTTGGCGGCTGGGTGACAGCCTGTGGCGAGGTGCTATTGCCATTGTATGAAACGCATCGCGCCCTCATTCAACAATCATCCTACTTGATGGTTGATGAAACTCCACTTCCGGTTTTAGATCGCAGCAAGCCGGGCAAAACGCATCTGGGTTATCATTGGGTGTATTATGATCCGGTTGCCAAGCTGGTTTTGTTTGATTATCGGCCGGGCCGCAGTCGCGCCGGGCCCAATGAGATGCTCAAAAACTTTCAGGGCTATTTGCAATGCGATGGCTACACCGGTTATGATGATATCCTGGCACGGCCGGGAGTCATGGCCGTGGGTTGCTTTGCCCACGCGCGGCGTTATTTTGAGCAAGCGCAAGATTCCGATCGCGAGCGTGCCGCGTGGATGCTGGTGAAGCTGCAAGCGCTTTATGCACTTGAGCGGCAAGCGCGTGAAGCGCAGATGTCGTTCGACGAGAGAAATGCGCTGCGCCAACAACACGCGGTGCCCATTTTGGCGGAGATTAAAACTTGGCTTGGGCAAAACGGCACGCAGGTGTTGCCCAAGAGCGCCATCGGCAAAGCTATTGGCTATATGCTCGGGCAGTGGCCGAAGCTGGCGAAATACACGAATGACGGTCGCTTGGAGATTGACAACAATCTCGTCGAGAATGCCATTCGCCCGGTAGCATTGGGACGCAAGAATTATCTTTTTGCTGGCTCGCATGAGGGCGCCAAACGCGCCGCCATCATCTATTCGCTTGTTGCTACTGCAAAACTTCACAACGTCGAACCGTTCGCCTATCTCAAAGACCTTCTCACACGCCTCCCCGATCATCCCCACCACCAGCTTGCGGAGTTGCTTCCGCAAAATTGGTCAGCACAATCTACAAAGCAATAAACTACGCCTTTAAATAACCCCGTCATCGAATCGGATATG
Organism: Cytophagia bacterium CHB2; assembly: GCA_030263535.1. Lineage (NCBI taxonomy): Bacteria > Pseudomonadati > Bacteroidota > Cytophagia > Cytophagia bacterium CHB2. The sequence continues at coordinate 9,421 of SZPB01000135.1, read as the reverse complement.
GGTTCACCGAGGGGATACGTTGATGCTGCTAAAACTGGCAAATACTTCTGGTAAAGATTTTAGCTCATCTTTTAAACCGGCATAAATTACCAGCGCATTCAGATCATGCGTTTTAAGAATTGCCGGCAACTTCTCCAACTTGAGCACGTCACAGATTTTGAACTTCAGCCGCGCCTCGACTATGTACGGCCCAAGGTAAACCGACGCCGTCCATCGCCCTTTTTCGCGCAGCGCGTCTAAATCTTCTTTGCGATCACGCGCTAATTGCTCGAATTCGGATTTGTTCGTGGACGTAAATCTCGTCAAATCAAACATCTATCCCTCCATGCCAGGCGTCGCGTCAAATCACTGGATCTCAACGCCTGATTATAACATTCCTCGACTGGATTAGCAATGCTTTTCTGTTCGCAGATCGCTTTTGCTTTTTTCTTTTTGCCCCTTGCTCCTTGCCCCATGCTAAACCTCCGCCTTCCGAATCTTCTTCCAGAAGAACCCCTGTGGCCGGAAGAGCAGGAACAAAATGAGAATGACGAACGCAATCGCGTCTTGCCATTGCGAAGAGATATACCACACCCCGAGATGTTGCGCCAAGCCTAGCAGCAGCCCACCCAAGTAAGCACCGAGAATGTTGCCCAACCCGCCAATGACCACCGCGACCACGCCGTACAGCATGGCTTGAAAACCCATGAGCGGGGTCATGTCGATATCGAGCGAAATGAGAATAGCCGCAATCGCCGCCAACGCGGAGCCAACAAAGTACGTGAAGTAGATGATTCTGTCTTTGTTCAACCCCATAGCAACGGCAAGCTCCGGATCGTTGGCAACCGCGCGCAGGGCTTTGCCGATTTTGCTGCGTTTGAGAATGATAAAAGTGAACGCAAACAACACGAGACTCGTGAGAATGATGGCGATTTGCACCGGCGTGATACGCGCCCCCAAAACATTCAGCCCTTCGCGCACTTCGCCCGTGCGAATGGTTTTGGTGTCATCCCCGAAGAAAAGCGAAATGAGGTTTTGCAGAATGATGGAAACCCCGAGGGAAGCAATGAGTAAGATTGTGCCACTTGCCCTTTGCCTTTTGATTGGTTTGTACACGAGGAATTCTATAGCCACGCCCAAAAGCGCTGCCGATAAAATTGCCAGCGCCACTGCGACTGCGAACGGTAGTTTGAAAAGAATGAAGTAAAGGAAGGTGAAATATGCGCCGGCGGTATAAACCACGCCATGCGCGAAGTGAAAGAAGCGGACGGTGCTGTAAATAACAGAAAAGCCGAGAGCGACTAAGGCATAGACGCTGCCGGCTATAAGCCCATTAGCCAAAATCTGACTAATCATTTTTAAGATGAGTTTGCAATGAAGTTTTCATAAAACCCACCAACCCATCTTAAAAAATTGAGTGTAATACATTGTTTGTACTTTGGTTTCGTTTTGTATCATCTGGAATAGATGCATCATCTTTGAATTGCTTTATTTCGTGTTCCCGATAAAATGATAGTTTACCTTCGAGATTTTGAAAAAAACAACCATCATCTGTTTGTGTTACTAAATAATTTGGGGTTACAGGCACTTTTCCAGCTCCTCCCGGTAGATATACAATATAAGTCGGAATAGCTAAACCAGGAAGATGTTCATGTAACCATTTCATTATTTCTAGCGCCCTTGCAATCGGAACCCGAAAATGTTCTGTCCATTTTGTTGGAATGAATTGAATCAAATAGTAAGGTAGAATTCGGTTTTCAAAAAGTTTCCACATTAATTCTTCCAGGATTTTTTCATTATCATTGATTTTTCTCAAAAGGGGGGTATGAGCAGAAACAATAATACCAGCTTCGACCAGTCTTTTGCATGCATCAATAACTTCTTCCGTAAGTTCGACTGGATGCAAAAAATGTCCAACAATGTATATTGGTTGGAACTGTCTTAAAATTTCAATTAACTCTTTAGTTATTCTTTGTGGGAGGCTGGAGGGAACTTTAGTATCAATGCGTAGAGTTTTAATATGATTTATTGAACGTAGCTTTTTTAACAAATCAAAGATGCGCGAATCAGATAAAATAAGTGGATCACCGCCAGAAATGATAACTTCGCGAATCTCAGAATTGTCTCTAATATATTCAAGAGCTTTCTCCATGAAAAGATTATCAGTACCTCGTTCAATACTTTGATCGACTCTATCACCAACTTTGCGCCGCCTAAAGCAAAATCTACAATAAGAAGCGCAAATATTGGATACAAAAAATAAGACGCGATTTCTATAAAAGTTTGTGACCAATGAAGTTGGTTTTGAATCAAAGGTTTCTTCTCCAATTCCATCTGTATCATCGTGAAACCGGCTAGCCTCCATAACGTTCGGTAAAAATGAATTCATCAATGCATCAAAGCCTATTTGGTCCCGATTTAATAATGTATTTTTAATATTAAGAACTGTATGAGGAGTAATTTTCATCTCGAAAGAATCGTTTATCCTCTCAAGAACTAGTCTTTGTTTCCAAGTGGGCTTTTCTATGGAAAAATCATCAACAATATCAATCAACTGATCAATAGAACGAATCGCGTTTTGTAACTGCCAACGCCAATCGTTCCATTGATTGGGGTCAATTTCTTTCCATTTTTCAACAATTCTATAGTTCATCAGATTCTCCTTCACGATTAAGCAAGAAATCTGTCAAGGCTAGTTGGTTTAGAAAAACTAGTTAATGCTTGGAATCGATCGCGATTTTTTGAAATAGTTGAAAGGGCTTGGGTAAAATAGATTCGAATAATTTCATCATCGCCGATTCCATCCTTTTCTGCATCTTGAGCGAGTATTCTACCATCAGGTAAAGTAAACAGTGCAAAATCTTCACATAGATAACTATCCAGCGAAGTACTGTTGATAAAATAGTATTTATATCGATCGTTTCCAGATAAAGGAAAATAAGTATTCAAAATTTCGTTAACAATTTCTCTGTATGTAGCATTTTGTCTGCATTTAGCTTTGTCAATGAGCAGATATCTTTCCACTTCTATGTAAACACTATTCTTTTGCCATTCAATCCATTCGGTAAAAGCCTTTGCATCTGTTAGACTATGTTCGGTAATTTTCCAAGTAATTGTAATTTTCCCTCCTCCGGACAAAAAATGAAGTGCCTTTTCATTAAACCATTCCAAAATTGCTTTTCTCCATTCCTTTCTAACCTCCTTCGAGTTAGTTGGAGGAAATACAGGATGTATCCATCCCTTTTTTAAAGGTTCCCAAAACCTTCTCATGTCAAATATCGTGCCATGGAGTTCTTTGCCTTGCTCAAGCATATTCACTCGACAGGAAAACCCCATTCCACTAATAGCATCATCACTTAAAGCTACTCCTCGATTAACCAATATACCGTTAATACCCCCATCAGGGCTATCAAAATACGTGATAAAACGTTGATGATGTCGTGATTTGCCGATAACTAAGTTAACAATCTGTGTATTTGCTAAACACCAATGGTTTACAGGGTCTTCAGAAGAATCCCATTCAACGAGTTGAGTAGCGACATTCTGATGTTGCCTATCAAAATAAATGTGCGAATCGTAGTTATAAATATCAATATTAAGCTTTTTTGTAGTTTTGAGACGGATTTGATAGTTAGTCCAAAGCAATTGGAATAGTTCAGGTTCAAATTTGCCGATGAAAACAACTTTGTTAGAAGTAGCAATGACATCCTGTATTGTAGATAATACCGCCTCTCGATCTGTTAGACGCATCATAGGAAATAAAGTCGTACGCTGATTAAATATCCCCCATAAGAGAGAGGTAATAATCAAAACAATCAACAGCCATGCCCCAATTGAGGTGGGTATGCCTATCAACTGAGACAAATTACTTACCGCACCTAACAAAAAAAGAAAAACCACAGTTATAGTAAAAGGAAGCGATTTCGATGGACGCAAAAATGATTTTAAAAAAAAATCGTCTTCCATAAATCCCTCCACGCTTATCTTATTTTTTGAGATTTATAGTGAGACAAACTTGCCGTTCTCCACCTTTTTAAATATAAAAGGCTTAAGTACATCTCCATTTTCATCAAATGTCGTGCTTCCTGCTGCGCCAGAAAAATCCTTCAATTTTAATAATTGATCTTTTATCTCTTGACTCGACCTTGCGCCACTGTTCATGGCCCAAGCAATAATTCTGAGTGCATCATAGCCAGTATCACTACATACACCAGGTTCCTTGTTATAAGTTTGTTTGTATTTTCGCATGAAGTTAGAAACCACAGTGTCTGATGTGTCTGGTGGTTTTGGCACCGAAAAAATAACTCCTTCAGCAGCGTCACCTGCAATTTGCAGAATTTGAGGATCATCAAAAGCTTGGACTGATAGAATTTGGAATTTCAATCCCATCTCTTTAGCCTGTTTCAAAGCAGCGCCCATCTCAGGAGGATAGCCCGGCATAAAAACTGCATCCGGTTTAGCTGCGGCAATTCGGCTTATCTGCGATCTTAGATCGGTCGAACTTTGTTCAAAGCCTTCACTAGCAACAATCTGACCACCAAGCTTTTTAAAAAATTCTTCAAAGACTGTTCTTAATCCACCACCATAGGCGTTGTTCACATATAAGACAGCCATCTTTCGATATCCACGTGTACTATATGCAAAATCAGCGTCAACTTGTCCCTCAAGCGCGTCTGATTGCCAGTTACGAAAAATAAAGTTGCCTGCATTTGTGATGTCTGGATTAGAAGCTCCGGGTGAAAGCAAAACTACTTGTTGACCTTCAGCAACCGGCGCCATTGCGAGAACTGATGAACTGGCAATGTCACCAACAACAACCTGAATTTTGTTAATATTTATGAGCTTTTGTAAAGCAGAAACGGCTTTGGTTGGATCGGATTCACTATCTTCATATGCTAAACTCATCATCGATCCTAAGATACCACCTGATTCATTTATTTCTTTTAACGCAATATCCAGTCCCATTTTAGCATTTTGTCCCCAGACTGCAGCTGAACCTGTCAAAGGAAGCACTGCACCTATTTCAATTTTCTCTTTCTTTACACATGAAAAAATTAAAACGGCGCTCACTAAAATGAGTAGCGGGCTAATCGAGATTTGTTGCTTAAACATTTTAAGCCTCCAGAAAAATTTTAATGTTGACATCATCAACTCATCAAGAGATTTCTTCGCAGCCCAGCGTTCTCGGCTTCTGCGCCACATCACTATATTTCATAAAAGATTTATTAAATCACGGCCAACTTGCCTCATCCAACCGGAATCAAGGTTTCAGCCGACATCGGCGCATTCACCGCCATTTCTGCCGACAAAGAGCGACAGAGATCCTCGTAGGACTCAATAATTGCCGCCAGCTCATCCGAAGCGTTAGCGATAGCTTTTTTAATGGTATCGCCTTCCATAATCAGCTCTGGCAAAATCGGGCACGTGGCACTATAGCAGCCCTCAGATTGCGGCTCAAAAACAAGGGTCGTTTATTTATATATGGCTTGTTGTTTTTTGAGGACAAATTAACGATCACTCCGACAGCGTCAAAAAGATTCGCCTTTGTTCATCATGATGCTGAAGTCACTCGCAATGAGCCTTGCTTGTTTTGCAAAAGAATAGCATTTTCTAACCTCATTGTCAAATCGAAAATTCGCTTTAGCAACCCCGCGTTGTCTCAATTCTTCTTTTGAAACGCCCTCCACCGGTACAGATGCTCGAACAAATTGCTTTCGTGTGGTTGATTCCAAAAAAATTTTGTTGGTCTTAAATGGCTCCATCTACTTTCGAAAAAACGAAGAGTGATTGAATGAACCCTTCGTCCATCAGTAATGGTAGTCAATGCGCGAAGACGGGTATAATTGAAGATCTCGCCTTAGACGGTCAGACAAATTTGAGTCAATCTCCATTTTTCGCCACCCAATCCCTCTTCAATTCTGCAAATGCAGCTCCTTCCAAATTGATACGCTCTCGAAAAAAAAAATCGTTGCAACCAATTATACATGTGGGCATCTCGATGCAGTTGGGCAAAAAAAGGCGGCACGCGCAGTCAGTTCTGCAGAGAGTCGAAAAGAGGCCGGTCGGGCTCGGCGAACACGCAGAGGTTTCTCCCATGCAGAGTCATCGTCTGCTTGTGTCACGACGATTTCGTCGATTGCCCTCTCGGACAGGATTTTGTTCTTGCGCTTTCTTCTCATAATCGTATTCAAAATCAGCCGGTCGAGAACGTTGCCAGGCGACCATGCGTGGCCCTGTCGATTTTTTGCGGTCAAGGCTACAGCTCAAATCTGACGACGAGTCAAAAATTTAAGATTCTCGCCAAAAAGCAAGCCGAAATCGTGCGAACTCTGCTCGTCATAGTTTCACGCTTTCACCAGCAACTGCAAGGCGCGCTAGCGGTAAAGATGCTCGAACAGGTTGCCTTCGTGCGGCTGATCCCAAAGAATTTTATTGGTCGGAATTGGCCCGATGTTGAGACGATCGACATTCGGCGAGGAGAAAAGCGCGCGGGTGAACGTTTCCTCTTCCGTAATCGCGGTCAATACCAAAGTGTTTCCGATACGCGAGAGCAATTCATTCTGCGGCGCTTGTACCACGCTGGCAAAGGGAACGGCGGATCATGCGCCATTCTTTTCAGCCAAGTCTCTCTTCAATCCCGCAAACGCGGCTTCTTCCAGATCAATTCGTTCTTGGATGATTCGTTTCAGCCAGTCATTGACATTGGTTTCCCGATGAAGGCGAGCAACAAAGGCAGCGCGCAAAGCCAATTCCGAAGGCAGGGACAAAGGGGCCGGTTTGGCTCTGCGAACGCGCACGGGTTTTTCCCATGCAGCGTCGTCATCTGCTTGCGCCACGACGATCTTGTCAATCTCGTTTGCAGATAAAGTTTTATGCTTACGTTTACCTCTCATATCGGCCATCCCGTAATGATACGAACAACGTTCTTGGGCTTGAGTTGAAAGATAATTTTTAGTCTGCGTCCTCCGAATGTCCTTCCTACGAGTTGATAGCGGTCACGATAGGACTTGTTACGGCGCACCTCAAAGCCGGAGAAAAAACATTCAACAGCTTCCTCGAACGTCACACGATGCGCCGCCAGTTCATCACGATCAAAGTCGTATTCAAAATCAGTTGGTTTAAAACGTTGCCAATTTGCCATTCGTGGCCCTATCTAGTGTTTGCAGATCAAGGCTGCACCTCAATAAGGCTGACGAATCAAAAATATATGACTCTTGCCCCAAAAGCAAGCACACCTTGCGAAACCTTTTCGTCATACTTTATTCACCTGAAATGCCCTGCGCCGATACAAATGCCCGAACAAATTCCCTTCACGCTTTCACCATCAACTGCAAGGCGCGCTGGCGATAAAGATGCTCGAACAAATTGCCTTCGTGCGGTTGATCCCAAAGAATTTTGTTCGTTGGAATCGGTCCGATGTTGAGGCGATCGACATTGGGCGAGGAAAAAAGCGCGCGCGTGAATGCCTCGTTTTCTGTTATCGCCGTCAACACCAAAGTCGTTCCGATGCGTGAGAGCAATTCGTTTTGCGGCGCTTGCACCACGCTGGCAAAGGGAAACAAAAATTCCACGTTTGCCAGCGGATGTTCGGCATCTTCACACCATACCACAGTCGGCAGCAAAAACGTGCAGCCGTCTTTTTCCACCAGGCGTTTGCCGCCGCGGTATTTCGCGGTCAAATCCTCAGCGCCGGCAACATGAAGCTGTTGCTCGATCATGTCGTTGATGCGCTGCGCGAATTTCCTGTTGGTGAAGGCGGAAATCTGTGCCTGAGGATCATCCATCGCCCGCGCTTCGATGGCGGCCAAGCGCTGCGCCAACACCTCGGCAATTTCGCGGCCATGCGACGGAACCCAAATGCCGGAAGCATTCAAGCACGACCGCCCGCCATTGGCAGCGATCGAGGTTACCATCACCTCGAGATATTCTTCCCAGCGCGAAATTTGATCTTCGGCAATGATGATTTTGCTCCAACCGGGTCCGTGAATCTCCACGCGCGGGTCTTTGGCCCAGGCGCGCACACTGCTTTGATCTCCGAAAAACATCGACCGGTTGCAGCGCAGCAGAATTTCGGTCGCGCCGGAATGAGCAGAAGGATAATAGTTGAATGCCTCTGCCGGGCAACCTGCGGCAATGAACGCCTGTGCTACGCGATAAGGCGTCCAGGGTTCTTCACGGCCGGGTTTGAGCACGAGCGGAACTTTCAGCGGAATCGCAGGCAGCCATAGCGAATGCACGCCCGGTGAGTTGCTGGGCAAAATTGCGCCGAGCGCATTGGCCTGGCAGAAAAAACTCAGCAAGCTTTCGTTTTTCACGACCCAGCCGGAGTCCAGAATCTCGAGATCGAGGCCGTGCATGAGCCCGTGCAGAATCTCCGGCATTTCCGCCAGCACGCGCCGGATTTTTTCCATGTTGTTGCGGCAAAGCACATGCGGCATGCCCGTGGTGGAGGACAATTGCAGCACATAATCCTGCGGACTTTGCGAAACGCCGTCAAGCGGCAATTCAGCATTCATGAAAAAATCTGCGGCGCGGCTGCAGATGTTCAGCAATTCTTTGATGGGAATTTCTTGCAAGCGGCGACGATGGCTTTCTGCTTGCGCCAAATCTTTGGCAATCACGCCGGTGTTGGCTTGACTGACGACGGCCACCGGCTCGTGATCGCGAAAATGCTTGAGCGGCGCCGTTTCCAGGCTTTTGTAAGGCCGGCCCGCGCGGAGGAGGGGAATGTGAAGCATTGTATTCATCTCAGAGATGGATAATTGGATCGTTGGGCTGATGGATTGTTGGGTGAATGGATTGATGGATTATCACGATGCATAAATCCAACGATCCACCAATCCATTCGTCCTCCACAGGTTTAATACACGCCAACCACGACGGATTCCTGAAACCGCGAGAACAGGCGCAAATTGCTGACCCCGTCCCAGGGATACGGCTCGATCGGCGCGGCGCGTTCGCCTTCATCACGTTCAAGAAAGCGCGGCATAAAGAATTCTTTCGTCAAGGTCGTGAGCATCACACGCCCGGTTTCGCCGTAATCGACGCGTTTACCCGTATCATCGGGATCGACGATTTCGAACACCGCGCGAGGCGCAGGCGGATAATAGGTGATGGCGTAATTGTCTTTGGGATCGAACGGCTTGTGGCAGGCGAGTCCCATCAGCGTATTGCCGTAAGTCGGCACGAAATCCACGCCGGGCACGAGTTCTTCACGCGCGAAACGGTGAAACTGCGCATTCATCTCCGTGCCGCCGCAGAAGATGCCGGTAATGCCGTATTTCACCAGATTGATTTTCTCACACAACGCTTCCAGCAGCTTGGGCGTGGTGAAAACGCATTTGATATTTTCATGCGCGCGCAAAATGTTCAAACCCTGATCGATGACATGGCGCTTGTATTCATCGAGCTCCTGCCATTTGCTGGCTTTGATGAGCTTGTT
>SZPB01000134.1 GCA_030263535.1 Cytophagia bacterium CHB2 | reverse complement strand
GATTTAAAACTTGCGCCATAGCCCCACCGCCCGCCCGCGGGCGGGCGGTGGGGCGAGCAGGAGCCATCAAAAATTTCAACTAAAAAAAGGATTGACTCCTCCTGCTCAAGCGTCCTTACACTATTCCAATTCGATGACAGCCAAGCCGTAAATCTGAACCTCATCCGCCTGAAAGCGAATCACCTGCGCGGCGCCTTTCTTCACCGACGCAAAGTGCAACGGCCTCATTTGCGCCAGCGCGCCGTCGAAGTGTACGCTCTTCGCTTTCTTCCCCTTGGGCAGTGTTACCTGCACATTCACATTCTTCGCCGGAGTGATTTCCCCGTCCACCGTCACGTCATAATTCACTAGATGCACGAGCATGCGGCTGCGATCATCCGGCGCCATCGTCGTAATTTCGACATATGGCCGTCGATCCACCAAGCGCGTCACGCGACCGGCCAGCAGTTTGGTGATCTGTTCCTCAACCGCGTCCAGCTTCTCCCGCAGCGCTGGATCGATGCGACTGCGCGTGTAGCCCTCAGGAATGTCCGCAAAGACATTCGCCATGGTTGGGCCAAAGGTGGTGAACTCGCCCTTCTCTTTTGACGGAATCAAGAAACGAGACGCAGGGATGTTCAGCGGAATATAGCAGGCGCGCCCTTTGCCGACTTTTTTCTCGCTCAGCTTCACCGGATATTCCTTGCCGCCGAAAAGTCCGGCCAGCGCAATCTGTTCATGCGGCAGGTTGAATTCATCTTTGACGCCCGAGTTTCCCAGAATGAGCAGCGTGCCGCCGTTCTCAACATACCGTTGCAAAGCCTGCTGGCTTCGCGTGCTCAACAATGGCAGGTAGGGCACCAGCAGCAGATCGAATTCCGCGACTTTGCCCGAATGCAAATCATCCTCGACGATCATCGCGTGGGCGATGCCGTTGTCGGCCAGCACGCGCGAGGCGCTGAACGCAAAACTCAATTCATCGGCGAGATATTGGTGCAGAGAAGCCAGCACCGCAATGTTGCTGGTGAGTTGTGCACCGAGCAGACTTTTCTCGTTGGCGCTGAGAAAGCCGTAAATCTGCGTCGCGCCGGGCGGCGTCTCGCGCTTCTCGCGAAAAATGGCGTGATTGGCAGCGGCTTCGGCAATGTTGATCTGCGCCATGCCGCTCAGGCATTTTTCGGTGGGATTGGGAAAAATCGGCGGCGTGATTTCAGTGGCGTAGACGATCACCGGCTTGCCATGCGAAGCCGCGGCCAGGAATTTCAACGCCGGGCTGTTGGTGATCTTCAATCCTGCTTCGTTCTTGCGTGGCGCGGTGTCGAGAAATTCCTGAATCTCGGAATAGATGAAGTCGTCGTAACCCTCACGGCCCAGCATCTCCATGTTGCCGGCGGCGTCATAGGCAATCGGGCCAAATCCGAATCCGCCATAGACATTGCCGGAAATCATGAAATGCGGATTGTATTGCCTTGCCACCGTGCGCAGCCGCCGGTGAAACTCGGCCACCACGTGACCGCGATAGGTGATCCACTCCATCCAGAATTTGTCGCCGCGTTTTTGCGGCAGGTCGATGCCGTCGTAATTGGACGTGCCGTACTTGCGCTCGCCCATTTGCAGCGGCAGGTTCTTTTTGAGATAGGCGATGAAGTTTTGTTTGGTATAATCGCAATAGCAGGTGCCGCCGGCAATGTGCGTCCAGTCGACATAGGAGCCATCAATGCCGGTTTCGGCCTGGGCGCGCACTTTTCCTTCCATGAACCTCACGTAATCTGGATTGTCCGGGCAGCCCCAGGTTTCGAAGCCCGCGGTGGTCTGCTGACCGTACGGCGCGTAGCGGTAATGCGGAAACGATCCATCCGGATGCACGGTGATCCAGGTGGTGGGATCTTGCTGCGGTTTCGGGCCAAGATAATCTTCGAAATCCTGCCAGCGTTCGTTGTAGAATTTCAGGAGATTGATCTGCTGCTTTTGCGGTTGATCCTGATTCGATTCCGACCGGCCATTCAACGAGGTCGACAAATAACGCAAAACGATATAGCCTTTGTCGTGATACTCTTTGTTAAAGGCTTTGGCTTTGGCCATGGCTTCATCGAATTCCGCGCGCGTTACCGCATCGAAATTCGGCGCGCCGCTGCCAAAGGTGACGGTCAAATTGTTTTTCGTCAAAAACTCAAGATCGGTTTTGTGTCCCAGCCGCCAGTGGCCCCAATCGGTGCTGGGTTTCCAGTCATTGAGCGCGACGGCAATGGAAAAAAGCAAGACAACCGCCGCGGCAATCTGCAACAGAACACTTCTCATCACTCGTTGGTAGCGGTGCATACGGCCTCCCGTTGATTCGACTAAAGTCGCAGTTAGAATCCAATCACCAACTCCGCCTGTCCAAAAAACTCGGGCAAGGCAACATTAAAATCTCTTTCACTTTTTTTATACTCGAGCTTTTGATTTCCCAGCATCACGCTGCGCGGCGCCTTGGCGCTTCGGAACCACAGCGCCGCATCCGGTTGTGCACTCGCCTGCAGCGTCAAAGTCACGCTGGAAGACTCCCCTTTATAGTCGACAATGCGGGCGGCGGCGCGGGTGATGGCGAATTCTCCACCGCCGATCTGCTTGAGAATAAGCTTGCGACCAGAAGTCACAGATGCATTCAGCATTCCGTCGCCCGCACGATTCCATTCCTGCCAGTCGGCGTTCAAAACCACCGCAGCCTCCGGCGCAAAGAAGCTGCAGCGGGCCGTGGTTTTGCTAATCACTTGAACTTCAATTGTCCCGCCCTTTTGCTCGATGGCCGGCATTCGCTTGGAGATGTAGGTCAAGCGCGCTTCCGGCGAAGCGTGCGGACCCAGGGTCGCAACGACTTTGTTCACACCTTTTTTCAGATTGGGCAGAATGATGACTTGCTCATCGAAGGCGAAGTGCGGCTTGCCGTTGATCACAACTTTCTGAATGCGATCGCTGGTGTTTTCGATTTTGATGCCCATACCGCCGGTGAAATGCGGAATCGTATCCAACAATACACCGGAGAGATCCAACTCCATCTCGATCTGATTGCGCTCGCTGCGCCAGGAATAGTTCCACTGCGCCATGGCGCGCAGCTTGTGGCCAAGGTCTTCCGGCGTCGGGCAATATATTCTGTGCGTTGCAAATTTGGTCTTCATCGCGTCATAAAAAGCGATGGTGTTCTCGTTCACAATGCGCTCTTTCTTCGACTGCGGCTGCGCGGTAATCGAGTAATCGTGCCACATTTCGTTGAAGATCACCCCGCGCCCGATGTTGTTGAACATGTGGTCAAAGATGGCTTCTTCATAAGCCGTGATCTGCGCCGTGGTATAACTCCAGGTCGGATCATTGAACCACTGGTAATCCGGGGACGGCACGTTTTCCAGCACCACCAGATTTTTGTGCGGACCGGTGTACCAGGTGAGATTGCCGAACCCCAGCGGCATGTCCTGTTCGAAGCCATGCGTCATGTAGAATGAAAAACGCCTGGCGATTTCTTCATAATCCTTCATCTGAATCGTATTGCCGGGATTGATGAACCATTCGACCTTGCCGATGGGGCAATCGTAATCCGCCATGTTGAATTCGATTTCTTGAATCGAGCCGCCCAGCTCCTCCTCCCAGCGCGCCGGGGTCATCTCCTTGTTGATGCGATGAAACTTGCTGTGCGTGCCGATTTCCCCGCCCACTTCTTCGATCTTTTTTCCCCACAGCGCCAAATCCTGCCAGCCGGCTTTGGTGGCGTTGCTCGACACCCAGGCATACACCGGCACCACGCCGGATTCTTTTGCCAGTTCGACGAGATAGTTGATGGTCTTGATCTGGGCGTCCAAATTGTTGCTGTTGTCGGCGTCGAGGCGGACGATGGCGGTGAGATTCGCATGCGAAACCTGGGGCGCGGGAAACGGCGCCTCGTGATCACCGTAGATTGCCCACTGCACCGTGCGGATCATGACATTGAACAACTGGTTGGCGTAGAACACCTGCGGCTGCACGTTGCGAAAGAACGAGGCCGCCCCGGCCCACGTGCTAAAGTCGCTGATCAGCACGATGCGATTCTTCGCCGGGTTGGAGATGGAGAGGAACGGGTATGCTTGTCTTTCATTAGTAGAAGTCAGCAAGGCCCGGCCGCCACTTTTGCATTGCATGATGTTCAGGCCGTTCACCAGGTGCTGGGTGATAAATTGATTCTTTTCGAAGCGCGTGGTGATGTAATGGCTGTTGTCGGCGACTTTGAGGCGAAAGTCCGAGTTGCCTTTGAATCCGGCGTATTCGATGCCCAGCAGCGTGTCGAGATCAGCGTGATACCGGTCGCGCGCCTGTTCATCAGCCGTGGCGAGCGGCCCGTCGATGATGAGGTTGCCGCCGGCAGCGAGATATTTCTGCAGCGCGCTTTTCAGGTTCTGATAGGCAGTTTCTTCGACATAATTGCACTGGCCGAAGATCAGGATATCATAGCGCTCGAGCGTTTTGTTGTCCGCGAGATCTTCGAGAAACAGACAGTCGTAGGGAATGCCGGCAAGATTGGCAACCGCCGCCCAACCATGCGCCGACATCTGCGCCACGCCCCAATGTTGCTCCACGCTGGTGCGGCTGATGACGATGCCGAGCCGCGGTGTATCAAAACCGGCTGCATTCACCATCGACGGCACAAGGCATATCCAAAACACAAAGAACGCGCACAAGATTCTCGACATGATTTCCAGCTCCGTTTCCGGTATGGAATGATGTAGGAACGCGACCTGCCGCGTCTCTACCGCAGAATGCCTCGATAATTCTCCATGAGCATGCGCGAATCGGGATGCAACGCCAGACCGCGCTCAAAGACTCTTTTTGCCTCCGCGACTCTGCCCAGCTCGCGATAGGACAATGCCAGATTGTTGAAATAGTCCGGTTCGCCGTCGTTGATCTTCACGGCTTGTGCATAGGCCGCGGCAGCCTCCTGAATTTTCTTCTGCATCATCAGGGCATTGCCGAGATTGTAATAGATCTCGGCGTTGGTCGAATCGGTGCGCAAGGCGCTTTCGTAACAGACGCCGGCCCTGGCGAACTCCTTGCTCAGGTAAAAGGCATTGCCGAGTTTGAAAAACAGATTCGCATTTTCTCCTCCGATAGCCAGCGCTTTCTGGTAGAAGCTGATCGCTCTTTTGAAATCGCGCATTTCACGAAAGCAGTCGCCCACGTCCTCAACCGCCGCCGGCTGGAATTCCATGATCGCCAGCGATTTTTCGAATGCTGCGATTGCCTCGGCGTACTGCTGCTGCCGCCGGTAGATCCGGCCGATGGCATTATGCGCTTCATACATGCGCGGATCGATCTGCAGAATCTTTTCATAGAGAATGAGCGCCCGGTCGAACGCCTCCTCCCGCGCGAGGAGTTCCCCCTCCAAAAACAATGCGTCAACAAACTGCGGGGGGGCAGCGGTTGCCTTTTGAATGGCCGTCTTCGCGGAATCGACTCTGCCCTGTGCCAGGTAACACCGCGCCAGCTCGTACTGCACCAGCGGGTGAGAAGCATGCCTTGCGTCGACCGCGTTCAACACCTTCAGCGCTTCATCATACCTTGCCAACCCGATCAGGTGGCGCGAGAGGTTGACCTGCGCTTCGAGGTTGTGGCGGTCGAGAGCGGCAGCGGCAATCAGCTCATTGCCCAGAAGATCTGCTCGCTGAAAATATTCTCTCGCCAGATTGCTTTCCGGGATGAGCTTTGAACCTGCCATCAGCGTCTGCAGCGACGCATGAGTCTTACCCTGATAAGCCTCCACCATTCCGGCGAGCAGCAGTCTGGTGGCTTCATGGTGTCGCTTCAGGTTGTTCTCGATCTTTTCTCTCTGTGCTGCATCGTCGGGAAGGTTGGTGATCATTTCGCCGAGCCACGGCCGGCGCGCGGCGATGGCGCCGAGATTGATGTAAGCGCAGAAATCCCGCGACCGGATATCGCGCGTGGAAAACTCCAGAAGGGGGCGATCATCGGTGTTGATCGGATACGCCGCACTGATATCCGCAATCCCGCGATGGTCGAGCATGAAGCAATCGAGAAAATCATACACCGAGCTGATATTGATTGCTTCAAAATCTTTCCTGACTGCCGGGATAGCCAGGCGCTCGCTCAGTTTTTGAAAATCAATCTGCCAGGGCTCGACCGAGCCCAGCAGCACGATTTGCTTGTTGATGCAATTAGGCGCCATCCACAAGGCGCAATAGGGAAACACCGATTGAAAGGTCTTGAGGACAATGGCAAAATCCACCGGATCCAAATCGATCGTCATCCACGTCGAAACGATGCCGCCGGGCTGGAGGCGGTCGCGGCAGTTTTCGAAATGATCTCTGGTAAACAGCGAGGCGCTGCTGGTGGCCACCGCATAGTTGCCATCGTTCATCACCACGTCATAACGTTTGCCGGCATATTTGACGATGTTCTTGCCGTCGACGATGGCATACTCGAACTTCGGATGCTTGAGCACGCCTTCGTTAAGCTCTCGAAAATGAACATCGGAGAGCTCCAGCACGTCCTGCGAGATTTCCGCAACCTGAAAGTCAGCGAGCGGATGCCGCAGCGCGCATTTGGAAGTTTCTCCGGTGCCGAATCCGATCTGCAGCGCCGATTGTGGATTGGGATGCAAACACAGGGGAATGTGTCCCTGCAAGGTCTGCAACGTTTTGAGCATGAAGCTGGTGCCGGCAACGTTCAGTCCGTCGACGTCGATTCTTTTGGTGCGCGAGAACGGTTTGATTTGCTCGTGAACGGTGACCGTGCCTTCGATGCCCTCGCGGTAGTCGATCAGCGGAAAATCTTTCTCGACATGGGAATAGGCCACCGTGAACAGCGTCGCCGGTGTGGCGCGAATGCCCAGAACCAGAATGAGCGCGACAACCACCGCAAAGCCCGCCACAAATCGCCGCGACAATTGTCGCCGGTCATACTGGATCAAATAGACACCGAGCAGGAGATTGATCAACACCATCGCCGTGACTGTGGCTGAGGTGCCAAGCGCTGAAATGAGAATGAAGCTGGTGAGAAAAGACCCGGCCACGCCGCCCAGGGTGTTGAAGAAATAAACCAACCCCAGCCGCGAACTGATGTGTTGCAGCCGTGTCACCGCAATCTTGCCGGCCACGGGGAAACTGGCGCCCATCAACAGCGCAGGAAGAAACATGACCAGAAATGCTTCGAAGAAGCGCACGCCGTTCCAGGTCCACCACGACGTTCGCGGGCCAATGGTGAAAATCCGATCGTGAATCCACGACAGATTGATCAGCATGATCGCGGCGATGAGCGCTCCGCAGCCGATGCCGATTTCAATCCAGCCGAAGACTGCAAACAATCGTTTCGAACGATCCGCCCACCGTCCGCCCACGTATGACCCGATGCCGATGCCGCAAAGCATGGTGGTCAACGTCACGGTCGCGGCGTAAACTGAATTGGTCATCACAAAAACCAGAACGCGGGCCCACAAGACTTCGTAGGCGAGCGCCACAAATCCCGAGAGGGCAACGGCAGCCAGCACGATCTTGACGCGGTGATCCAGGGGAGCCTCTTCTGCCACACGTTCAGGCGTGGGAGCAGTTCTCATCGAAACCGAGAACCGCCAGAGCAGATAGGCGCCTGCCGCGATGATGAAATTGGTGAGCACCCCCGCATAGATGGCATTGGAGACACCGATGACGCGGATGAGCACAAAGCCGGTGACGAAACATCCGGCCATGGCGCCAAGGGTGTTCACACCGTACAGCGTGCCGATGCCGAATCCGGTGCGGCTGGACTCACGAATCACTGCGCGGCTGAGCACCGGCAGCGTCCCGCCCATGAGAAATGTTGCGGGAAACATGAGGAGAAATGCGACGATGAATTTCAGCAGGAAGAACAGCGTTGCCTGGCTCGCCGCTTGGGGATAGATGAAGGCAAAAAGTGATTCCATCGGCGCGCGCAACAGCGGGATGAGCAGCGCACAGAGACCCGCGCCGGCCTCGAGCCAGGCATAGAGCTTCAGCGGATGTTCATGGCGGTCGGCGATTTTGCCAAGCACAAGTCCGCCGCCGGCCAGACCCATCATGAACGCAGCCAGCACCGCGCTCAACGCCAGGGTGGTGTTGCCGAAGATCAATCCGAAAATTCTCACCCAGACGATCTCGTACAGCAGACCGGTCACTCCGGAAAGAAAGAAAGCAATAAAGATGATGATTCTGGCCATGAATTCTCACGAGGTGTGATTCATCGAGCGCAACAGAACGACCTGCATCGTTCGTGCGAATGCTCATCCGGAATATTCCGGCTTCCAAAATTCCATGGATTGCTTTTGCATCGCCAGGTTTGCCATGTCCACGGCAATGGCAACGTCGCGGCCGTTGTCCACGTTGGAAGTCGGCTGGGTGCGCTTGCGAACACATTCGACGAACTCGAGAAACATCGCACGCGTTGTTTCCAGATCGTCGTTGGTGTTGTTCGCCACGGTGATCGGCACGGCTTCGCCACGCGCCCAGGCTTTTCGGGTGGCGCTGGTAATGGCGTCGAGCTTGCCGATCTCTTCCTGCGAAAGCACGGCCTCAACCTTTTTTCGTTCGGCATAGAAGTTGGCGACATGTCCTTCTTCTTTCTTCAATTCGATCGTGCCCTCGGTACCCATGAAAACCATGGAGACATCCTCGAACGCATTGGTGGTGATCGCCTGAAAACTTGCCTTGACGCCGCCCGGATACTCGAACATCGCGCTGACATTGTCGTAGGTTTCCCTGCCGTCCTTCCAGTAGTCGATGCCGCCCATGCCGGACACTTTCACCGGCGCCGCGCCGAGCACCCAGTTCACGATATTAATGTGATGCGAGCACAACTCCGCCATCAAGCCGCCGGAGTATTCGCGATACATGCGCCAATTGAGCAGGCGTTCGTGGCGCGCATCATCCACCGGCACACGCCAGTTGGTGTTGCGATTGTAGTTGCAGCGGATGTGGGTGATTTTCCCGCACTCGCCGTTTTGGATGCGGCGGCGAACTTCCTGGAACAGAGGACAACTCATCCATTGATAGGCCACCTGAAAGACTTTGTTCGAGGCTTTCACGGCTTTGGAAAGACTCAGCGCCTCTTGAATATTCAGCGTCATTGTTTTCTGGCAGATGATGTCCTTGCCGGCGCTGAGACAATCGAGCGCCATGGCGTGATGCAGATGCTGCGGCGTGCAGATCAAGACGGCGTCGACCTGCGGGTCGTCGAGCAGTTTGCGATAATCGCTGTGGCCTTTGGCATTCTTGGCAGCGTGCTCGAGACCGTTCTCGAGATGTTTCGGAAGAATGTCGCAGCAGGCCACAACGGCAGTGCCCGGCGTCTGTTTGAGGATGTAGACTTCCCATGCGCCGCGATCGCCGGTGCCGATGACGCCGATGCGGAGCGGGGCAGCAGCCGGAGCGCGCGCGTCACCCGGCATCATCGCACTGAGGCCCAATGTCATGCCGGCGGTGGTGGCGCCGCTGATTTTCAGGAATTCCCGGCGGGAAACTTTCTTGTTCACGATGGCTTCTCCTTCCAAAAAACTCGTTCACGTTCACGCGTTGGATCCAATCATCACCGGTCACTGCGGCAATACAGAAACTCGAATCGGGTTTCTGAGCTGCCGCGCCAGGTTCTCGATCGCTTCAAAACGTTGAGGTGCGCCGATCCGGAAAACCACATAGGCATTGCGCTCAACGTAACGGCTGCCTTTTGGAACAAAAGTCAGGTGATCGTGAATGAGGCGGCGGTTCCAGTATTTGATCCCGCCGAGCCATTCGCCGATTTGCGTGTGCGCCTGATAGGTCGGCGAAGGCTCTCCCAACGCGTTCGTCAGATCATATTGCAACCGAATGCTGCCAAAAGCATACTGCTTCTCGGCGTGATAGAAGCACAACCACGGCGCCTCGTTTTCAATCGGCCGCTGCTGCAGCATCTCATATCTTTCAGAAAAAGGCACATCGACAATTTCGCCCTCCGGCCGCTGAAATGCGAGATGCGTGAACATGCTGTCCATGGTCATCTCGTCATTGCGCAGCAGCTCGAGCCAGAGATCCTCGGTGACTTCCATGCTGGAATAAAATTCGAAATAAGGCACTTCCGCATAAAAGCTGTAAACTGCCGTCAGTAAAATTTCCGGATGACCGGGAGCAAGGTCTTGACGCCGCGTCTGGATCAAATATCCGCCGTTGTCGATCGCCTGCACGCGCGGCTCATTCCAGTGCGCAATCGTCGTGTAATACTCCATCCCCGGCCGCTTGAAATTCGGCGCCCAGTGCAACCGGTCTTCGGCATTGGTCAGCAGTTGATTGAATTCCTCGATGAGCAGCTCACGAATCTGACCTGAGGCATGGCTTTGCGGCTCGGCGCGCTCACTGCGCCGCAGATCCGCAACATAAAACTTGTTCGCGATCCGCAACTCCGTTCCCTTGCCTTCCAGCAACAGGTCGGTGACGGGCTGGGAACGCGAGCCACTCTCGTGACTTGTTCTCAGCGACAGAATTTTGGTCTCTCCAGCCTGCAGTGTGACCGGAAAAATGACGGAAAAGATCACTGCTTCGCCGTTGGCCGAGAGCTGCTGGTTGAAAACCTGACACGGGATGGCACGCTGCGTCGCGGCATCGATTGCCAGCAATGCGGCATGCGAATCTGCCAACGCCCAGGCTTCGGCTTGCAGCGACAGTTTCACATACTCGCGGCTGCGCGCCAGACCGATTGGCTCGGTTAAGATAATGCGCGCCAGCTCACGGTCCTGCGCTGCTGCCGCTGCGGCAAGCGAAAACAGCAGAGCTGTCACAATCAGAAATCGGTTCACGGTCTCAATGCACTCGAATGGGATTTCGCAATCGCTCAGCCCAATATTTGATGGCGGCGAAACGATCGCTTTCTTCGATTTTGAAAACCAAGTACGCGTTTTCTTCTGCGTAGCGACTGCCCCTGGGGAGAATGGTTACCCGCTCATTGATCAGCCGCCGGTTCCAGTACTTCCCGCCGTTGGCGCCATCGCTGATCCTCGTATGCGGCTCAAAAGTTGGCGATGGCGAGCCAAAACTGTTTGTATTATCCTCCCGCAGCCTGATGCTTCCGAAGGCATAGCCTTTGTCACGATGATAAAAACAAAGCCACGGTGCATCGTGTTCAATCGGCTGCCGCTCGAGCACGGCGTACCGTTCCGCAAGCGGCAACTCGAAAACCTCTCCGCCCGGACGCTGAAAAGCGACATGCGTAAACAGGCTGTCCATGGTCATCTCGTCATTGCGCAGCAACACCAGGCTAATCTCACTGGTGATTTCCATGGTCGAGACGAACCTCAAATAGGGCTGGTTTGCATAAAATTTGTACGCCGCAGACAACAGAATCTCCGGATGGTCGGGAGCAACGTCCTGCCGTTGCGTGTGAATCAGGTATGGTCCCTGCTCCAGCGTTGCCAGGCGTGGCGAATCCCATCCCGCAATCGTGCTGTATTCTTCCGCTCCTGCCCGCTGAAAATTGGGCGCCCAGTGTATGCGATTTTCGCCGCGTGACAGCAGTTGATCGAAGCCGCTCTTGATGAACAACTCGCGCAATTGTCCGGAGCGATGACCCTTGCCTTCCGAGGAGGTGGACGAGGTCAAGTCCGCAACAAAGAATTCATTCTCCACGCGCAGTTCAAGTGCATCGCCATGGGCTTGGAGATCAGTGGCGGGATTCGTCTGCGCAGGATCCGGTGGTCCGGTTTTGAGATGCAACACGCGGCGCTCGTGAGGCTGCAATGAAACCGGAAAGATGATCGAGAACAGCACCTGCTTCCCGGCGGGCAAAATTCGTCTCTGAAAAATCTGGCACTCGATTTTCTTGCCGCTGTTTTCGGCGATCGCATAAACCCTGTCACCCGAAAGGGAGAATTCATCGAGCGATGCCTGCACACTGACTTCGACGTACTCCTCCGTTCGCGGCAAGCCGGCCGGCTCGCTGAGCACGATGCGGCCAAGCTCGCGTTCCTGGCCGGCTGCATTGCCAAGCAAACCTGCCAGCAAAAGTGCCGTCAGACTTCGAGGCTGCATCATCTTCGCAGCTCGCATTCCGCCCATCGCCGTCGGCCGGCGGCTCATTCGCACCACAACACCATGCCTTTGTCGATTTGTGGAATCACACAAGCCATTTGACCATCGCGCCACTCGCCTTTGATTTCCTGAGTCGCTCCCAGGAACGGCAATGCAAATATTTTGGAATTCTGCTTTGCCGGAAAAGTGATTTTGACATTTTGCTCAGGCGTCTGCACGGCGTTTTCGTCGCCCTTCAGGCCTTTGAAATTGGCAAGGAACACGTGCGGCTTGCCATCCACCGTGGCGATTTGCGCCGAGACAAACGGCGAGGCCTGGATGGCGACCGCCGGTTTGTAGCCATGCACGCCGGTCAGCTCGCCGACAAAACTAGTTAGCTGCTGATGGAATTGAGCGGTTTGATAGTCGCCGTCCACGGCAAACTCATTGAATTCGTTTTTCAAAACTTCTGCATATGCCTTGCACGCACAATCCGGCGTGTAACTGAATTTCACCGGCGTGCTGAGCCTCACTGGCTGCGTCGCGTCGGTGATGCCGAGCAGCTCGTGCAACGGATTCGACGCCAGCAGCAGTCCGGTGTCATCATACTTGCCGGTTTCACCGGTGATGATCAACGTCTTGCCGGATTTGGCATACTGCTCGAAGTAACCAAGTTCATCCTTGCTCAAACATTTGGCATCAGGGACAATCAACACTTCGCCTGCGAAGTCCTGGCGGTTTCTCGGGGTGACGATTTGAAACTCGAGATGCGACTGCAGCAGCAAATACATCATGCCCTTGTAGGAGGCCATGAAGTCATCGGCGAAATAATTGCGCGTCTGCGGGGAGAAATAAACGCCAATGGGTTTGATCGGCTGCCGCGGAAGATAGAAGGTCTTTTCATGCTCGGCAATCCATTTGAAGATCTCCGTACGCGCCGCCATGTCGTTGGAGCCGGACATCACGTGGCCGCGCGCATCCCAGCAATTGGTGCCGGCCATCACATTCGCCAGCGCCAGATTCTTCATCGCCTCGGCGGGATTGATTTTTTCGTCGCCATCCCACGAGTAGGTCAGCATCCAGGAAGCTTTGCCGCCGGCAAAAGTGCGGAACGAATACATGCCGGTGAGATAAGAAAACCAATTCAGCGGATTCTTGGAAGCAGCGTTGCCGCCGCCGCCGCTGTACTCATGCGCGATGACGTCGACGACAGAATACATGTCGTAAACATCCGCGCCGACGCGCACCGCACTCTCCTCAATGCCCGGATAGATTTCGGCAATGGTCATGCACTCCGGATTGGCGGCCTTGACGTTGTCATCGACCTCCTTCATGAACGCGGTCAGCGTCTCGATGCGAAAGTCGATCCAGCGGCGAAAGTTGGCATCGCTGAAATCTCCCAGCTTCAAGTCGGTTTTGGCATTCAAACCGGTTTTGGCCTTGAACGCGGCAACGGTGTAGTCATCGAAGCTCGCCCATGAATCTTCCCAGCCGTCGAAATGCGTCATCCAGTAGGGAATGTCAACAAAGATGCCGTCGATGCCGGTGGCGGCGATTTGACGGACGCGTTCCATGTAGATTGTGCGCCACTCCTGCGCATAGGGACTGATCCAAACGTCTTCGTCGCCTTCATCGATCCAAAACGCGGTGCCGCCGCCGAAGATCGCCGGCTCGCCGGTGAGCTTGCGCTGCACCCAGTCCGGATGCTCTTTGAAAAACGTGCGCTCGGTTTTGTCGGCATTCGCGGTGATGCATTCGAGTCCGGCAATGTACACAAAGGAATAGTTGCCGACGGCGTGCGCCTTGTCCGCAATCGCCTTGATGGCCTGCAGCTTTTCGGTGGGATCAAGAAAACTCTCGTAACGGCCCGGAATATCATTGTCGGTTTCGATGCCAAAAACGTGGGTTTCCGTGGCGCTCTTGATGATGTTATCGACATTGTTGATGTTCAACCCATGTCCGGCAATGCGGACAAAGTTCGTCCAATTCTGTTGCGGCTGCTGCGGTTGCTGTTTTGGACTGCTGCACGAAGATACAATTAATAAGGCACCCACCATGACGATTCGTAGCAGTTGCTTTTCCATAAACATTTTCTCCAAAGCGGTACTGATGATCTTCCCGAAAATCACCAAATCAACAGCGGTTTTCAGTCGGATGAACAGGTTCGTAGTCCCCGCCCCTTGTGGCGGCTATCGAAGCCAATAAACTCACGGTTGCAACAGTGCCCCGCAAGGGGGCAAGGCTACGATTTCTGTTCTTTGGCAACACAGGAATGAGCCGGCTCAGCGGATGATGATCTTTTCTCCCAGCGCCAAAATGTGATAGCGTTCTTGCAGCGGCTTGGACAGCAGCAGTTTTACTTCATAAGGGTAGGCGCTGGTCCAATAGCGATTCTCCGGCGTGACTTTGAACGTATCGCGATGCTGAGGGAGGATGTACTCCGGCTCGAGCTCGTTGATAAGAATTACTGAGCGGTCGATATGCATGTTGTGTTCCGTCGGCGAGAAAAACAGCACGTCGACATGTTCGAGGAAAAGATGATCCTCCAACAACACCGAATCGCCGGGCTGCAAGAAACTCTTGCCACCAGCCGTAATCAGGTAACCACAATCCTCCAAATTGGCCTCGGTAAATACGGCAAATTTCGGATTGCCATGAATCGCTCGCAGCGGCTTGACCTGTACACCTCTGGCTGCAAACGGCTGCCCGGGCGTTGCGGTGATGATTCGAGAGGCAGGGATGGCTGCCTCCGCCTGCGCGATTTGCACACAGTTCTTTGGGAGCACAAACACGCAGTCGGATTTTTCCGCAAGAATCTTCGAGGTTTCCCGTTCAAAATGATCGCCGTGTTCATGCGTAATGAATGAGACAACCAGCTCTCTTGCCAATTCCGACGACGACACCGGCGCGGGAATGGCGCGATCCGATTGCTCGAGACACAAATCGGTTCCAATGAGCACTGTGTCCGCCTTGATGAGCCAGCCGTTGTGGCCGGTCCACCACACCGCGATGCCGGAACGATGCGCACGGATGTCGTCAATGAGACGCGTGGTTGCATCTTGCGTCTGAGCTGCAGCGGGACTCAGCGCCACCAGCGCGATCACAGAAGTAATGAACTGTGTTAGGCTTTTCATCATATTTCTCTCCCTCACCTCTCACTCGAGTCCACCGGCAGCCGCAGCCCGGCCCTGCCACATTCCGGTCTTGAGATCGAACAACAGCATCGCAACACCGCCGATGTTGGAT